>JANMWV010000562.1:0-17580 GCA_031394165.1 Actinomycetes bacterium | reverse complement strand
CGCATCGTCGCCGAGGACGTCGAGCGCGCGGAGGCGCAGCCCGCGGGCGCCGCTGCTGCAGCACCGGCCGGCGAAGTCGAGTCGCGGCCGCTCTCGAGCATCCGCAAGACCATCGCGCGCCGGCTGGCGCAGGCGTGGACGGTGCCCGCATTCCAGCTCACGGTGAGCGCCGACATGACGCGCGCGAACGAGCTCGTCGGCAAGCAGCGCGAGCTCTATCCGGACGTGCGCATCACGCTCACCGACGTGCTGACGAAGGTGTGCGCCCAGGCGTTGATGCGACACCGCGACATGAACGTCCAGTATTCCGAGGACGTGCTGCTCGTGTTCCCGAGCGCCGACGTCGGCATCGCCGTCGCGGCGCCGCAGGGCCTCGTCGTTCCCGTCGTGCGGGGCGCCGAGCGGCTCTCGATCGCGCAGGTCGCGGCTGTTCGCGGTGATCTCGTCTCTCGCGCGCGCGACGGCAAGCTCCGCAGCGAGGACCTCGGCGGCGGGACGTTCACGATCTCGAACCTCGGCATGTACGACGTCGACCAGTTCATCGCAGTGCTCAACCCGCCGCAGGCGTCGATCCTCGCCGTTGGCGCGACGCGCGACCAGGTCGTGGCAGTTAACAGCGAGCTTCAGATCCTCCCGATCATGACGATGACGCTGACCTGCGACCATCGTGCGGTGGACGGCGCGACCGGCGCGGACTTCCTGCGCACGATCAAGGCGTTCCTCGAGGACCCAGGACTCGCTCTCTAGGGATGGCGCCGACCGTCTGGTACTACGTTCGCGATCTCGACGGGGCCCGCCGCTTCTACCGCGAGACGCTCGGCTTCGAGGAGACGGGCGTCGACTTCAGCGAGCGCTGGTCGCTGCTGAAGCACGGCGAGATGGAGATCGGGCTCAGCGAGGGTGAACCGCGCGAGGACGCCGGCGTTGCGCACGTCGACGTCGTCGACCTGAAGGCGGAAGCCGACCGCCTGCGCGCCGCGGGTGTCGATGTCGGCATCGTCTTCGAGCTGCAGGGCGAGATACGGCTGCTCGACGTGTACGACCCGGACGGCAACCGGGTGCAGCTCGCGCAGGAGCTGTAGTTCCGATGCTCCGCCCGGTCGACATCCACGACGTCCGGTTTCTCCGCGACATGCTGCGGCACGCCTACCACTGGCGCGTCGCCGAGGACATCGAGCGGCCCGTATATCGCTACGTCGCCAGCTGGGGTCGTCCGGGCGACGCCGGTGTGCTCGCACTCGAAGGGCCGCACGCGTACGGCGCCGCGTGGTACCGCCTCTTCACCGCGGACGAGCCCGGCTTCGGGTTCGTCGACGAGGCGACGCCGGAGCTGACGATCGCGGTTGTGCCGAGCCGTCGCGGCGAGGGCTCCGGCGCGGAGCTGCTGCAGGCGCTGCTCGCGCGCGCACGCGAGGAGGGCTACTCCGCTGTCAGCCTCAGTGCCGCGAAGGGTCAGACGGCGTTCTACGAGCGCCACGGCTTCGAGACCGTCCGCGAGACACCGCACGCCGTGACGATGCTCGCGCGGCTATGACTACGATCCTTCTTTCGAGCCAGGAGATGAGCAATGGACGTTGACGTCGCAGTTCTCGGAGGCGGGCCCGGCGGCTACACCGCCGCGATTCGCGCAACACAGCTCGGCGCGAAGGTCGCCTGCATCGAGAAGGAGCCCGAGCTTGGAGGCACCTGCCTGCGCGTTGGCTGCATTCCCACGAAGGCCTGGGTGCAGACCGCGTTCGCGCTCCGCGAGGCCGAGGAGAGCTACGCGAAGTTCGGCGTCAAGGTCGGCGAGGCGACGCTCGACTTCGCAGCGTCGAACGCGTGGAAGGACGGCGTCGTCAAACAGATGACGCAGGGCGTCGCAGGGCTCTTCAAGGCGAACGGCGTCGAGTGGGTCAAGGGTGTCGGCCGCTTCACGAGCGCCAACACGATCACGGTCGAGGGTGGGGAGGACGTCACCTTCAAGTCCGCGATCGTCGCCACCGGCTCGTTCCCGCTTCGTCCGCCGATCGCGGGGCTCGACTCGCCGCGTTGCGTGGATTCCACCGGGTTGCTGGCGCAAACGACGGTGCCGAAGCGCCTCGTCGTGCTCGGCGGCGGCATCATCGGCAGCGAGTTCGCATCGATCTTCGGCCGTTTCGGCACCGAGGTGACGATCGTCGAGATGCTCGACACGCTCATCCCGCAGGAGGACGCGGACGCCGCGAAGGAGCTCGCGAAGCAGTTCGGCAAGCGCGGTATCTCGCTCCAGCTCGGCAAGCAGTGCACGAAGGTCGAGGACGACGGCTCGAAGCTGACCGTCCACTTCGGCGACGGCGAGACCGTCGAGGCCGACCTGATGCTCGTCGCGGTGGGTCGCGGGCCGCTCGTCGAAGGGCTCGGGCTCGAGGAGATCGGCGTGCAGCTCGACAAGCGGACGGGCATCGCCGCCGACGAGCACCGCCGTACCAACCTGAACCATATTTACGCCGTCGGCGACTGCGCCGGCTACTGGCAGCTCGCGCACACCGCGTTCCGTGAGGGCGAGGTTGCGGCCGAGAACGCGTGCGGTCACGACGCGATCGTCGACAACCGTGCCGTGCCGCGGCCGATCTACACCGATCCGGAGATCGCCGGTGTCGGCCTGACCGAGGCCGAGGCGCGCGAGCAGTACGGCGACGACGTCGCCGTCGGCCAGTTCCCGTGGGTCGCGAACGCGCGGGCCGTGATGCAGGACGAGAGCATCGGCTGGGTGAAGTCGATCCACGAGACGCGCTACGGCGAGCTGCTCGGCCTCGTGATGGTGGGGCCGCACGTCACCGACCTGATCGAGGTCGGCGTGGTCGCGATCGACGCGGAGGCGACGGTGGAGACGGTCGCGGACGGCATGGCGCCGCACCCGACGCTCTCCGAGGCGATCAAGGAAGCCGGCCTCGTGGCGCTCGGCCGGGCGATCCACGTGCCGAACCGCAAGCCCCGCGCCAAGACGCCCGCGTAGAGCCAAGAAACTTCTTTCGCGGGTCGCGCAAGTTTTTCGCTGCAGCGGAATCTTCTCTACCAGGACGTGCCCTCGTCCCATTCCTCCGGGGCCATGCCGCCCGCGGGCCCCGGAGGAGATTTCCCACCAAGGAGCCGCCCTGCCGCAGGGGCGGCTCCTTCCCTTTTCGCTTCGCTCCGCTCGCTGCACAAGGGAAACCATGTTTCCCCCGTGGACCCCCTCCTTCGGTGGGCTCACGGCAGACGGGCCACTGCTGCGCGGAACAAGTTCCGCTCCGCGACGTTCCTCCGCACGCGCATCGGGTAGCGTGAGCCAAGACCAAGGGAGGTCACACATGGGGATCGTCAACAAGCGCAATGCCCTCGTCGGCTGGATCGTCCTGAAGCTCGGCAAGCGGGCCGCGAAGCGGAAGGCGCAGGGGGCCGTACCGGGGCCGCGCACGGGCGGCGCCGTGGCAGGAGCCGTCGCAGCGATCGGCGGTGCGCTTCTCTTCTGGCGCAAGAAGCGCGGCGGCGCGTCCGCCGAATGAGGCTGCCCGAGTGAGCGGCGGGCTCTTCCGCGACGCGATCCGCGATCTCATCCCGTATGAGCCGGGGAAGCCGGTCGAGGAAGTCCAGCGCGAGCTCGGCCTCGAGCAAGTCGTCAAGCTCGCGTCGAACGAGGGGCCGTTTCCGCCGTTCCCGGCCGCGCTCGAGGCGATCGAGCGCGCCGCGCAGGGACTGAACCGCTACCCGGACGGCGGCGTCTACGCGCTGCGCTCTGCGCTCGCCGAGAAGCACGGCGTCGGGCTCGAGCAGGTCGTCGTCGCCGCCGGGGCCGACGGCGTGATCGACCTACTCTCGCAGGCGACGCTCGACCCCGGCGACGACGTCGTCTGCGGCTGGCCGTCGTTCGCGAGCTACGTCCTCTACGCGGCCAAGCTCGGCGCGGAGTCGCGAAAGGTGCCGCTCGTCGACCAGACGTACGACCTCGACGGGCTGCTCGCCGCGATCGGGCCGCGGACGAAGCTCGTGTACGTCTGCCATCCGAACAATCCGACGGGTACGGGCAACGGCCGGGCCGAGCTCGCACGCTTCCTCGACGACGTGCCGGAGCACGTGCTCGTCGTCCTCGATCAGGCGTATTTCGAGTACATCGACGACCCCGACTACGCCGACGGCATCGTGGAGCACTTCAAGAACGGTCGGCGGATCGTCGTGCTGCGCACGTTCTCGAAGATCTACGGCCTGGCCGGCCTGCGCGTCGGCTATGGAATCGCGCCCGCCGACGTCGTCGTCGCCACGAGCAAGGTGCGGCGGGCCTTCGATGTCACGGCGACGGCGCAGGCCGCCGCGCTGGCGAGCCTCGCCGACGACGCCGAGATCGCGCGCCGGCGCGCCGCAAATGCCGTGGGCCGGGCGCAGCTCGAAGGCATCCTGCGCGAGCACGGCCTCGAGCCTGCGGGGCCGGCGCTCGGGAACTTCCTCTACACCGAGGTGGGCGACGGCCGCGCGGTCTTCGAGCAGCTGCTCCGCCAGGGAGTGATCGTGCGCCCACTCGCCGGCTTCGGCGCGCCCGGCGCGATCCGCATCACGGTCGGCACGGCCGAGGAGAACGCCGTCTTCGCGGAAGCGCTCGGACACGTCCTCGCCGGCGTCTCGTCCTGACCGAGTAACCCTGTTACCCTGCGGCCGCTGTGGTGCGCCGACCTTCTCCGCGGCAGTTGGCGCCATTCGGCATCGCCGGCTTCCGTCTGCTGTTCCTGTCCACGCTCGGCTCGAGCATCGGGACGCTGCTGGCTGCGATCGCGCTCGCGATCGACGTCAAGGACCGGACGAACTCCGGCCTTTGGGTCGGCGCCGTCCTGATCGTGGAGTTCCTGCCGACGATCGTCGTCGGGCTGACGCTCGGGCCGCTGCTCGACCGCCTGGACCGGCGCTCACTGATGGTCGCGGCAGATCTGCTGCGCGCGGCGGTCTTCTTCGCGCTCCCCTTCACCTCGAGCGCCGCCGAGATCGTCGCGCTCGCGCTCGTCGCCGGTCTCGCGACGGGGTTCTTCCGGCCGGCCGTCTATGCGGGAGTGCCGAACCTCGTCTCCGAGGATCAGCTGCCGGCGGCGAACGCACTGCTCCAGACCGTCGAGAACGTGAGCTGGGCGATCGGGCCGGTGCTCGGCGGTGTGCTCACGGCCGCCGCCGGGCCGCATACGGCCTACTGGATCAACGGCGTGTCGTTCCTCGTTTCCGCCGTGCTCGTCGCGCGGATCTCGAAGCGGCTCCTGCAGAGCAGCACGGCGCTCAGCCGCGGTCACTGGCGTGATCTCGCCGACGGGTTCCTCGCCGTCTGGCGCTCCCGTCCCCTCCTGGCCGTCCTCGTCGGCTGGGGCATCGCGAATATCGGCAGCGGCGCGATCACCCTCCTGGAGGTCTTCTTCGCGAAAGACACGCTGCACGCCGGCGACTTCGGGTACGGGTTGCTGTACGGCGGCATCGGCACCGGTTTGGTGTTCGGGAGCTGGTGCAGCACGTACTTCGTCGACCGGTTCGGAACGACGCGCTCGTACGTGGGCGCACTCGTCCTCATGACGGTCGGCTTCGGTGCGGGCGCCGCGGCGCCGAACATCTGGGTCGCGGCCGTGTGCTGTGTCGTCGGCGGCGTCGGTGTCGGTGTGGCGATCGTCTGCAACGCCCTCCTCGTCCAGCGCGGGGCGGCCGACCACATCCGCGGCCGCGCGCTGACGCTCATCATGAGCGCGACCTATGCCTTGAACGGCGTGGGTACCGTGATCGCGGGTGTCACCCTGCACGTCGTCGGCGTGCGCTGGGTGTGGGCAGGCGCCGCCGTGACGTTCGCGCTCGGGGCCGTCGCCGCCTTCTCGCTCGTGCGCGAGCCGCAGGCCGGCGCGTTCGATGCCGAGGTCGCGACCACCAGCGACTAGAGTGGCGCGCGGTGGCCGGCCGCCGCGACTGGACCCGTGAGACTCTCGCCGCCGGCGTTCGCAGCGGCGACCGGCGCGCGCTCGCGCGCGCGATCACGCTCGTCGAGAACGGCGACCCGTTGGCGTACGACCTCGTCGCCGACATCTATGCCGACACCGGCAACGCATATGCGATCGGCCTCACCGGGCCGCCCGGCGTCGGCAAGTCGAGCCTCGTCTCCGCGCTGATCCGGCTCGTGCGCGAGCGTGGCACGACGGTCGGCGTCGTCTCGGTCGACCCGTCGAGCCCGTTCACGCAGGGCGCGCTGCTCGGCGACCGCATCCGGCTGTCGGATCACTTCCTCGACCCCGGCGTGTTCATCCGCTCGATGGGCACGCGCGGCCATCTGGGCGGCCTCGCCGAGGCGACGCTGCAGGCGCTGCTGATCCTCGACGCCGCGCGCAAGGAGCTCGTGTTCCTCGAGACCGTCGGCACCGGCCAGAGCGAGGTCGAGGTGATCGGCATCGCCGACACCGTGCTGCTCGTGCTCATGCCCGGCTCCGGCGATTCGGTGCAGGCGCTGAAGGCGGGGATCATGGAGATCCCCGACGTGATCGCGATCAACAAGTCGGACCATCCGGCTGCGAAGACGATGCTCAGCGAGGTGCGCTCGATCCTCTCGCTTGCGCCTTCTGTTCGGGGGGGCGACAGCGAGTGGAAGCCCGCGATCGTGCTGACGGAGGCGACGCGCGGCGAAGGCGTACCGGAGTTGTTGGAGAAGCTCGACGCGCACCGCGCCTACCTCGAGGAGTCGGGGCAGCTCGAAGAACGCCGCGCGCGCAACCTTGCGGGCGAGGTGTTCTCGGTCGCGTCGGCACGCGCGAAGCGTCACCTGGAGCACGTCGTCTCGGACGATCCCGAGCTGCGGCGGCTGCTCGCCGAGGTGCAGAGCCGCGAGCTGGATCCGCTGAGCGCCGTACGAGAGATACTGGAGAAGGTGTTCCACATTGGCAGCGATGCAGACCGCACCCGGTTGCGCTGACATGGAGGATCCACACGCGTCCATGCCGGCGCAACCGGATGTATCTGATTTGGAAGGCTCCGCCCCGGGGCCGCAGGCTCCCAAATCGGACATCCCGGGGACGGATGCGGCATCATGACTTTCCCGCATCCGGCCCCGGGGCTTCCTGAGATCGAGCAGGCTCGTGCGCGCCTCGACGGCGTCGCGCGTGTCACGCCGGTCTACTCCTCCGAGACGCTGTCGGCTCTCGCCGGTCGGAAGGTGCACCTGAAGGCGGAGAACCTGCAGCGCACCGGCTCGTTCAAGGTGCGCGGTGCGTACAACCGCATCTCGACGCTGAGCAAGGAAGAGCTCGCGGCCGGGGTCGTCGCGGCGAGCGCCGGCAATCACGGCCAGTCGGTTGCGTGGGCGGCGCGCGAGGCCGGCGCGCGCGCGCGGATCTTCATGCCGCAGGACGCGCCGATGGCGAAGGTCGACGCGACGCGACACTACGGCGCGGAGATCGAGCTCGGGGGCAACGCCATCGAGGACGCGCTCAACGCGGCGCGTGCGTACGTCGCGCAGACCGGCGCCACGTTCGTCCATCCATACGAGGACGCGTATGTGATCGCAGGCCAGGGCACCATCGGCCTCGAGCTCGTGGAGCAGGTGCCGGACCCGGGCACGGTGGTCATCCCGATCGGCGGCGGCGGTCTGGCATCGGGTATCGCGCTCGCACTGCGCGCCGTTCGTCCCGGCGTGCGCATCGTCGGCGTCCAGGCGGCCGGAACGCTGCCCGACGGGCCTGGCTTCACGATCGCCGACGGCGTCGCGGTCAAGAAGCCCGGCGAGCTGACGTCGAGCATCCTCGATCGCGTGCTCGACGACGTCGTCTCGGTGACCGACGAGGAGATCACCGAGTCGATCGTGCTACTGCTCGAGCGGACGAAGCTCGTCGTCGAGGGCGCCGGTGCCGTCAGCGTGGCGGCGATCCTCCACGGCAAGGTCGGCGGCGAGGGCAGTGCCGTCCCCGTCCTCTCGGGCGGGAACATCGACGCGACGCTGCTCATCTCGGTGATGCGCCGCGGTCTCGCGGTAGCCGGCCGGTTCCTCGTGCTCCGCACGCGCGTGCCGGACCGCCCGGGCGAGCTCGCCACGCTGCTGACGCTGCTCGCGAACGACCGCGTGAACGTCGTCGAGGTCGAGCACCAGCGCGAGACGGCCGACCTGCCCGTCGGCGAGACCGGCGTCGGGTTGACGCTGCTCACGCGCGATGCCGCGCATTGCGAGGAAATCCTCGCGACGCTCGCGCGCTGGGGCTATCCGGCCGAGCGCCTCGCGTAGCCGCCGTCCGCGGGCGCACCAACGTCCCGCGGGTGGGGGCGGGACGTGGCTTCCGCATCGCTGACCCTGCCCGGCCGCAGCCAAGACGAGGACAGGTCTCACCCCGAAGCGCTAGAGCCGGCCGATCACCGGTCCCAGCACGTGGGGACGGGGGAGGCGGTGTGTGAGAACTGCGATGAGGCCGCGCTGTTCATCTCGCCCCACAAGACGGGCGAGGCGCACGTCTTCTTCCCTGCGCGTTCCCTCGTCTACGAGCCGCAACGGCGGAAGCCCGTCGTCTCGCCGCCGCGGGCGCGCCAGGCCTGCATGCCGCCGTCCACGGGGCGTGCGTCGATCCCTGCGGCGCTGAGCACGCTCGCGGCGATCACCGCGCGTGCGCCGCTCTCGCAGATCGTGACGATCGGCCGGGCGCCGCAGAGGCCGTTCTCGGCCGCCTGCCGTGCGACGCGATAGGGGAGGTGGCGGCTGCCGGGAATCGAGCCGAGGTCGCGCTCGTCCGCTTCGCGCACGTCGAGCAGGCAGATCTCGTCGGCGGCGAGCCGGCGCTCGAGCTCCTCCATCGTCATTGCCTCGAGCCGCTCGCTGCCTCCGCCGACGCGCCAGCCTGCGAGGTCGAACAGCCCGACGGCGTGCAGCCCGCGGGCTGCGTGCAGCGCCTCCGTCTCGTCGGTGGCGTCGATCACGAGCGGGAGCTCCGGCAGCACGAACGCGGCCTTCGTTCCGAAGCTCGTGCCCGTGACCGGGACGTTGACGGCGCCGGGCCGGTGGCCGGCGGCGAAGTCGTGGGCGGGTCGGACGTCGAGCACGATCGACTCCGTGTCGCCGTCGGCACGCTGCAGCGGCGGCTGAGCGGCGAGGAACGGGCCGCGGTTCAGCTCGACGATGCGCTCCATGTTCGGCGGGCGCGGCGGCTGCGGCCCGGACGCCTTCGCGAGGAAGTCCTCGTAGGTCTGGGACAGCGCATGGTTGTACCGCCGTTCGAACCCGATCGTCGTCGACGGCTTCGAGCTCATCGCGGCGCCGCAGAGCGAGCCCGCGACGTGGCCCGGGTACACCTCGACGCCGTCGCCGAGGTCGACGAGCGTGCGCAGCGAGGTGAAGAGGCCCGCGGCTCCGTCTTGTGCCTCGACGGCGAGGTCCGGCCGCGCCGCTTCGCCGACGAACAGCGAGTCGCCGGTGAGCACGAGCCACGGCTCCTCTCCCCGCGAGCGGTCGACCACCGCGAACGCGCAGTGCTCGGGGCGGTGGCCCGGCGTGTGGATCGCGCGCACGAGGACGTCACCGAGCTCGATCTCCGTTCCGTCGGCGAGCGTCTCGTGTGCGAACGTCGCCTCTGCCTCGCCGTGCACCCACACGGGCAGGTCGTGCTCGAGGGCGAGCCGCCCATGCCCGGAGACGTGATCGGCGTGCGTGTGCGTCTCCAGCACGCCCACGAGGCGGACGCCTCGGTGCGCGCATTCCTCGAGATACTGCTCGATCGCGTAGGCAGGATCGACGACGACGGCGAGGCCCGCATGCTCGTCACCGACGATGTAGGAGCCACATCCCAGGTCGTCGTCGATGAACTGCTTGAAGAGCACGGCCACGACGCTAGCAACCGTTGCGGCTATATCTCCTGAAGTGACCCTGCCACGGACAGCCCTCGTCGTCGCGGCACTCGCGGCGCTGCTCGCCCCGGCGTCCGCCTGGGGGCATGCGAGCCTCGTGCGAACCGAGCCCGCCAACGGGGTCGTGCTGGCCCGGTCACCGGCCCAGGTGCTCGTCGTCTTCGACGATGTGGTGCGCGCCGGCCCGGGAATCGCCGCCGTGCGCAACGGGGGCGCTTCGATCCTGGCCGGCCGCGCCCACGTCGAGGGCGGCCGGACGCTCGTCGTGCCGATGCGTCGAGGTCTCGCGAACGGCGACTACTCGGTGCGCTGGTCGATCGTCTCGGACGACGGGCATCTCGAGTCCGGAGTCCTCGCCTTCGCGGTCGGCCTCGGCCGGGCCTCGCCGCTCGCCTCGCTGTCCGCCCGGGAGACCGGTCCGACCGCAGACAGCGTCGGCGCCCTCTGGTTGTTCTTCGCGGGCCTGCTCGCGGCCGTGGGCATCGCGCTCTTCACCTTCGTCGTGCGGCCGCGGGATGAGGAGCGCATCCCGCTCGTCCTCTCGACCGCCGGCGTGCTCGCCGCTTTCGGCGCCGCCGAGGAGGTGCATCGCGTCGGGCTGGCGACCCGCGACGGGAAGGCGCTCGGCGCGGCCTTCGTCCTCGCGCTGCTCGTTGCAACCGCGGCGGCAGCGGCGCTGCTCGACCGCCGCGCCCTGCGCCCCGCGCTCGTGGCCGCTCTCCCGCTCGTGCTCGTCCCCTCGCTCGCCGGCCACGCGCTCGATCCGGGGCTCGCACGCATCAACGTCGTCGCGGACGTGCTCCACGTCGCCGCCGCCGCGGCCTGGGTCGGCGTGCTCCTCGGGCTCGTCGTCGTCCGTGGGGCGGACCTGCGCCGCGCCGGTGCGCTCGCTCTCACGGCCGTCGCCACGCTCGGTGTCACGGGCGTCACGCGCGCGGTGTTCGAGCTCACGGGACCTGTGCAGCTCTGGGACACGTCGTACGGTCGCGCGCTGCTCGTCAAGACCGGCCTGCTGCTCGGTGCGCTCGTCGCCGGGTGGCTCCTGCGCACGCGGTGGAGCGAGCGGGCGCCCGTCGAGCTCGCGCTCGTCGCGGCGATCGTCGTCGCGGTCTCGGTGCTCGTCGAGCTCCGACCCGGGCGGAACGTGAGCGCCGCTGCGAGCACGGCAGTGCAGGCCGGACAGCCCGCGCCCCGGCCGCCGCCGCCGCCCGCGGGAGCGCTCGTCCTCGCACGCGCGGCGGGCCGGCTCGGGATCGCCGTCGCGGTCGAGCCCCGACGCGTTATGGCGCTCGTGCTCTCGCCGGTGGGGGGCGGCCTCAGCGGCCTCGACGTGCGCATCGACGGCGCGCGCACCGCGACGTGCGGCAGCGGCTGCTACTCGGTCGCAGCTGTGCACGGGCGCGACGTCTCGGTGGAGGTCGCCGGCTTCGGCCCGACGCGCACGGCGAGCTTCGAGCTTCCCGCGCAGGCGCCTCCGGCCGACGCGCTCATGCGCCGTGCGCGGGCCGCGTACCGTGCGCTCCGTGGCGTCTCGTATCGCGAACGCCTCGCGTCGGACCCGCAGCACGCGATCGTCGCGCAATGGAGGCTCGAGCGACCGAACCGGATTCAGTACTCGATCGCGCGCGGCGCGCAGGGCGTCGTCATCGGTGGGACGCGCTGGGACCGCGAGACGCCGCACGGGCGCTGGGTCGCGTCGGCGCAGACAGCGTTGCCGCAGCCGGCGACGCCGTGGACGCACGCCGCGAACGCGCACGTGATTGCACAGACGCCGACGACCACCACCGTCTCCTTCGTGGACCCGACGGTGCCGGCCTACTTCACCGTCGTGCTCGACCGGCGCACGCTGCTGACGCTCGCCCTCCAGATGACGGCGTCGGCACACTTCATGACCGAAAGCAATTTCCGGTTCAACGGGCCGCCGGCGATTCGCCCGCCCCGCTGACGTGCTCCTCCTCGAGGAGGCGCCACACGTAGTAGCCGATCGCGAGCAGGAAGACGAGGGTCTGCTCCGCGTTCATCAGGATGCCGCCGAGGTTCTGGTCGCGCGCGGGCGAGAGGCCCCACAGCCGCGGCGCGTGCACGTAGAACGAGTAGAAGGGCCGGCTCGAGAAGATCAGCGCGAGGCCGAGGAACGACGACGCGACGAATCCGGCGCCGAGGTACGCGAGCCCTGCCGCGGTGGCGAGGCGGCCGCTGACGATCGGCCACCAGAAGAGCAACCCGCCGAGAATCAGGATGCCGTGCTCGAGCTCGAGCGCCCAGCCGCTGTCGAGCGCCCAGTCGTAGAAGCCCGCGAGATGCGTCCCGTACCACGCGATCAGCCACGCGGGCAGCGCGTAGCGCGCACGGATGTGGCGCGCACCGCGCCGGTCGAGCGCAGCGTGCATCGCGGGCGTCAGGCCGAGCAGGATCAGCAGCGGCGCGATGTCGGCTATGAGCGCGTTCTGCGCCAGGTGCACGAGCAGCAGGCGCTTGGCGGCGATCGTCTCGAGCGGCGAGTTGAGCGACGCCGCGACGAGGACGAGGCCCGCGCCGAGCGACGACGCGCGCCACGCCGGCGGCCGGTTCCGTCGCGCGGCGCGAACGTAGACGGCAGCTGCGGCGAGCGCGAGCCCGAGGTACGGCCACTCGAAGGAGAAGTCGGTCGGGCTCACGCGGCCGCAAGACGCGCGTCACGGCGCAGACGAGGGCGAAGCAGGAAGAACGCCAGCACGCCGAGCGTCAGCAACTGGTCGACCATCATCGTGACGCCGGCGAGCTGCTGGTCGGTGACGGGCGAGAGCCCGTACGCGCCGACATACGACGGATAGAGCCGGTGGAAGCTGAAGACGAGCACGTCGGTGAGCACCTGGCCGCCCGCGAACATCGCCGCCGCCATCGCGACCCGCCCGCCGACCGTGAGCCTGCGGTGCGAGCCGGGGTCGACGAGCAGTGTCCACGCGAGCAGCCCGGCGAGCAGCCAGCACGCGTGCTCGAAGTCGTGCAGCAGCGGATGGGCGAGCGCCGCGTCGTAGAACGAGGGAATGTGCCAGAGCGCGAGGTTCGCCGCCCAGAGCGCGAGCGCAACGCGCGGGCGCAGCAGCGTGCCGAGCGCCGCGCGTACGACACCGTTGCGTGCGATCGGTGCGAGCACCGCTGCGGGAAGCAGGAAGACGAGGAGCGGGCCGCGTACCGCCGTGATCGTCAACGCCGGCGCGACGTCTCCGATCAGCACGTGCTGGAGCATGTGCATCGACAGCAGGTCGTGCTCCCCGAGTGAGTCGATCGGCGTCACCAGACCGGCGAGCGCCACCGCGAGCCCGACCGCGAAGAGCGCCGCCCGGTTCCACGAGGCGAGGTCGGGCCGTCCACGGCGACGCAGCCTGAGCCAGCCCTGCGCGAAGAGAACGGCGGCGAGCCCGGCCGCGCAGAGCACGACCGGAGGCGCGCTCCAGGTCGCATGTGCGAGCAGCATTAGAGGCCGAGCAGCCGGGCGATCACCATGCGCTGTACCTCGTTGGTGCCTTCGCCGATCTCGAGGATCTTCTGGTCGCGGTAGAGCCGCGCGATCGCGAAGTCCTCCATGAAGCCGTAGCCGCCGTGGATCTGCAGTGCGGAGTTGACGGCACGGTTCGACAGCAGGCCCGTGTAGAGCTTCGCCTGCGCGGCCGCGAGCGCGAACGGCTTGCCCTGGTCCTTGAGCCACGCGGCGCGGTAGACGAGCTGCCGCCCGGCTTCGATGTCGGTCGCCAGGTCGGCGAGCTGGAACTGGATCGCCTGGAACTTCGAGATCGGCTTGCCGAACTGCCGGCGCTCTCTCGCATAGCTGAATGCGAGGTCGTACGCGCCCTGCGCGAGACCGACGCCCATCGACGCGACCGAGATGCGGCCACCGTCGAGGATCGTCATGAACTGCTGGAAGCCCTTGCCGCGCTCGCCGAGCAGGTTCCCTTCCGGCACGCGGCAGTCCTCGAACGACAGCTCGCGCGTATCGGAGGCGCGCCAGCCGAGCTTGTGCATCGGCGCAGAGATCTCGTAGCCCGCGGTCCCGTTGGGGACGATCACGTTCGACACCTCGCCGTCGCCGGTGAGCGCGGTGATCGTCACGCACGCGGTCATGTCGGTGCCCGCGTTCGTGATAAAGATCTTCGAGCCGTTCACGACCCACTCGCCGTCGCGCAGCTCCGCGCGCGTGCGCGTCGCGCCCGCGTCCGAGCCTGCGTCGGCCTCCGTCAGCCCGAACGCGGCGAGCTTCTGGCCGGAAGCGAGCTGCGGCAGCCACTGTTGTCGCTGCGCCTCGTCGCCGAACAGGTAGATCGGCATCGTGCCGAGCGAGGTGTGCGCGGCAACGGTGATCGCGACGGAAGAGTCGACGCGCGTCAGCTCCTCGATCGCGATCGCGTACGAGAGCGTGTCGGCGCCGGCGCCGCCGTATTCCTCGGGGATCGGCATCCCCATCAGCCCGAGCCCCGCGAGCTCGCCGACGAGCTCGTACGGGAACCGCTGCTCGCGGTCGAGCTCCTCGGCGACGGGTGCGACGCGCGACACCGCGAAGTCGCGCACCGTGCGCCGGACGAGCTCCTGCTCGTCGGTCAGCTCGTAGTTCACGCGTAGCCCTCCGCGAGCTCGGCGATCAAGCGCACGCCGTAGCCCGTGCCGCCGGGGACGCGGAGGTAGTCGCCGCGCGAGCGTTCGAAGAAGCCGGGGCCCGCCATGTCGAGGTGCGCCCACGGTCCCTCGCCGGCGAATTCCTCGAGGAACTTCGCCGCGAGCACCGGGCTGCCCTGGCGAAGCAGCGACGCGTTCTTCATGTCGGCGAACGCCGAGTCCACGTAGCGACGGTAGCGCGGATGAAGCGGGAACGGCCACACGAGATCGCCGCTGCGCTCGCCGGCCGCGACGATGCGGTCGCGCCACTCGTCGTCGTTGGCGAACAGGCCCGCGTAGAGGTCGCCGAGCGCGAGCTCCATCGCACCCGTCAGGGTCGCGACGTCGAGCACGTGCGTCGCACCTTCGCGACGCGCGTACCAGAGCGCGTCCGCGAGCACGAGGCGCCCTTCCGCGTCGGTGTTCGTGATCTCGATCGTCTTGCCGTTCGCGGCGCGCAGGATGTCGCCCGGTCGGAACGCGTTGCCGTCGGGGAGGTTCTCCGCCGCCACGAGCACCGTGACCGCGCGCACCGGCAGCCCGAGCGCAGCGACTGCGCCCAGCCCGTGCAACGCGCCCGCGCCGCCCGCCATGTCGCCCTTCATGTCCTCCATGTGCGCCCCAGGCTTGAGCGAGAGGCCGCCGGAGTCGAACGTGATCGCCTTGCCGACGAGGCCGAGCACGACGTCGGGGCGCGTCGGGGACGGCGGCTCGTAGCGCAACACGATCAGGCGCGACTCGTTGCGGCTGCCGGCGCCGACGGCCGCGAGCGCGCCCATGCCGAGCTCGTCGATCTCGCGCGGCCCGAGGATCTCCGCCGTCAGGTGCTCGTGCTCGGCGGCGAGCTCGACCGCGTGCTCTGCGAGCGCCTGCGGGTTCAGCTCGTTCGGCGGCGCGTTGGAGAGGTCGCGCGCGCGGTTCGTCCGCTCCGCGACGACGACCGCGCGAGCCGCCGATTCGCGCAGCTCCTCGGTGTCGAAGTGGCCGAGGACGATGTGCTCGATCGGGCGAGGCGGATGCTCGTTCTGCGTCTTCCAGCGGCCGGGGGCGTAGCCGCCGAGGATCGTCCCCTCGACGAGTGCCCGCGCCTGGTCGGCGAGCGGCGGCGGCAGCGATTCGTCGAGCAGCCAGCAGAGCGTGCCCCCGACACGGCTGAGCGCGTGCGCGGCTGCGGCGCCCGCCGTCCGCAGCGCGTCGAGATCGACCCGGTCGCGGTCGCCGATTCCGACCGCGACGACGCGCGGCGTCTCGAGGTCGCCGTCGACATGGAGGACGAGGGCGTCGCCCAGGTCGCCGCGCAGCTCGCCGCTCGCCGCCAGTCGCGTCAGCCGGCCCCCGAGCTTCTCGTCGACGATGCGGCTGCCGTCGCCTCCGAAGCCGTGCGGGGCTCGCGCGACTGGCAGGGCCAGCGCGTCGGCCCGCGTTTGTCCCGGCAGGCCGATCTCGATCGTTGCCCCCATCGCGGCGGCGATGCTACCGGAGGGCGAGCGGGGGCCAGACCCGGGTGAGAGTGATCGTGCCCGGGCCTGGCCCCCGGTTCGTCTGATGTTCGGGCCTGCGGCCCGGGGCGGGTCCGGGTGCGTAGACTCGCGATTGAACCCCGAGTCAATCACGGACCCAAGGAGCACGATATGGCTGACGTCGTCCAGGATTTCTTCGCCAACCTCGAATCGCAGGCCGACGCCACGAAGACGGCGGGCATGAGCAATTCCTATGTCTTCGACATCGAGGACGCGGGCCAGTGGAAGGTCGACGTCGATGACGGCAAGGTGACCGTCACCGAGGGCGGTGGCGACGCGGACGCGACGATCGCTGCCTCGCGGGAGACCTTCGAGAAGATCGTCGCGGGCGACGTCAACCCGACGAGCGCCTACATGACCGGCAAGCTGAAGATCAAGGGCGACATGGGCGCGGCCATGAAGCTCCAGAAGCTCTTCTGACCACCTCAGTCTTCGAGCTCGACGAGCACCATCCCGCCGGCGACCCGGTCGCCTTCCGCGACGTGCACCGCTTTCACCGTGCCGTCGTAGGGGGCGACGAGCGGCGTCTCCATCTTCATCGCCTCGAGCACGACGAGCGGCTGCCGTGCGGCCACGCGCGCGCCGGGCTCGACGAGCACCCGGATCACCGTGCCCGGCATCGGCGCGGCGATCGCCGCCAGCTCCGGAGTCGGGCCGAGCTCGTGTGCCGCAGCGTCGACGTCCGGCACGGGCCGCGGCGCGGGTGCGGCGAGGTTGAGCCGCCACCCTCCACTCCACGCCGGGCCGGGCGCGCGCGGCGGCGCCTCCGACATGGGCGGGTGCTCGGTGAGGAACGCGGTCGTCGCCTGCCCGGCGCGCACGAGCGGATGCGACACGAGCCAGCGCAGGAACGGGAGGTTCGTCGTCATGCCGCTGATCTCCGTCTCTCGCAGCGCGACTGCGAGCCGGTCGAGTGCTTCGTCGCGCGTCTGGCCGTGTGCGATCAGCTTCGCGATCATCGGGTCGTACGACGTGCCGATCTCGTCGCCCTCCTCGACGCCGCTGTCGACCCGAACGCCGACGGGTAGGCGCAGGCGCTCGACGCGGCCCGCCTGCGGCAGAAACGTGCGCGGGTCCTCCGCGTAGAGCCGTACTTCGACGGCGTGGCCCTGGAGCTGCGGTTGCAGGTCGAGCCGCCCGCCGTCGGCGACGCGCAGCTGCTCCTGCACGATGTCGACGCCCGTGACGAGCTCCGTGACGGGATGCTCGACCTGGATGCGCGCGTTCAGCTCGAGAAAGTAGAAGTTGCGGCCGTCGAGCATGAACTCCGCCGTGCCCGCGCTCTCGTATGCGATCGCGCGCGCGAACGCGACGGCGGCGTCGCTCATCTGCGCGCGCAGGCCGGCGTCGAGCGCAGGGGACGGCGATTCCTCGAGCACCTTCTGGTGGCGGCGCTGGATGGAACAGTCGCGCTCGCCGAGCGCGAGCACCGTGCCGTGCTTGTCGGCGAGCAGCTGGATCTCCACGTGGCGCGGGCGCTCGAGGTAGCGCTCGAAGAAGACCGTGTCGTCGCCGAACGCCGCCGCGGCTTCGCGTCTTGCGGCGTTGACGGCCTCGTCGAGCTCCGCCGGATCGCGTACGACGCGCATGCCGCGGCCACCGCCGC
>JANMWV010000561.1:0-2334 GCA_031394165.1 Actinomycetes bacterium | reverse complement strand
TCGACGACGGCGAGATGCACGCCGGCGGGCATGTAGGGCAGCGCGTTCGCGAGTGTCAGCGCACCCTGGAGGATCCTGCCGGGCCGCACCCCGTGCGTGACGTCGATGATCTGCACGTCGGGAGCGAGGCGCTTGATCACGCCGTGACACGTGCCGACGAAGTCGTCCTTGAGGCCGAAATCGGTGAGGAACGTGATGAAGCCGGGCACGCAGCTGACTCTAGAGAGATTGCAGCGCCGCGAGGAGCCCTTCGAGGTCGTGCGTCGTCGCTTCGGCTACCACCTCGAGGCCGGCCGCGCGCGCAGCCTGCGCGGTCTGCGGGCCAATCGCGACGACGGGGATGTGCGCGCCGGTCGCCGCAAAGCTTTGCGCGGCCGAGGCGGATGCGAGCAGCACGACGTCGCCCTCGAGCGGCGCCTCCGGGCGCAGCTCCACGGTGCGGTAGAGCACGACGACGTCGGCGTCGAGCTCGTCGGCAAGCAGCCGGCGGGCGCCCTCGGCCGCGGCGAAGAGCACGCGCCCGGCCGGACGCGGCAACGCGTCGAGCAAGCCTTCCTGCGTCGCGACGGCAGCGACCAGCTCGGCATGCAGGCCGTGCTCGTGCAGCGCGGCCTCGGTGGCGGGGCCAATCGCGGCCAGGCGCTCCGGCGTCGCGGTCAGCCTGCGCGCGAGCTCGGCGGCGCCGTTCGGGCTCGTGACGACGACCCAGTCGTAGAGAGTGGGATCGATCGGCTCGTCGCCGAGCGGCTCGATGCGGATCAACGGACAGCGCACCACCTCGTGCCCGAGCGCCTCGAGCCGGGCGACAAGCGGCTCGGCCTGCGCCTCCGCGCGGGTGACGACGACTCTCACCGCTCTGCGAGTCGCAGCAGCTCGTGCCCGAGCGCCACGGGGTCGTCGCCGCTGCGGCGCTCGAGCCACGAGCCGTCCTCGGCGGCGATCAGCGCCGTGAGCGTCGCCCCGTCGTGATGGGCAGCGACCGGGGCGAGGCACCCCCCGCCGACGGCCGCGACCGCGGCCCGCTCGGCCTCGACGCGACGGCGAGTCTCGCCGTGGTCGGCCGCCGCGACGAGGTGCTCCTCGCCCACACGCACCTGTAGCGCGACGGCGCCCTGCGCTGCTTCGGGAAGCATCTGCTCCGGGTCGAACCGCAACCCGATCTGCGCCGCGAGGCCGAGCCGGTCGAGCCCGCAGGCAGCCAGGACGATCGCATCGAGCCCGCGCTCACCGCGCTTGCGCAAGCGCGTGTCGATGTTGCCGCGCAGCCCCTCGATCGAGAGCGTCGGCTCGAGCGCCAGCAACTGCGCCTTGCGTCGTGCAGAGGCGGTGCCGACACGCATGCCGGGCTCGATCTCGCTTGCGCCGCAGAGGGCGTCGCGCGGATCGTCGCGCTCGAGATATGCACCGACCGCGAGGCCCACGGGATCCGACGACGTCATGTCCTTCGCCGAGTGCACGGCTACGTCGATGCGATGCTCGAGCAGCGCCTCTTCGAGCTCCTTCACGAAGACGCCGCGCGAGCCGATCTCACCGAACGGCTTCGTGCGGTCCTTGTCGCCGGCAGTCGTGATCGGCACGAGGGCGATCTCGATTCCCGGCGCGCGCAGGTGCGAGGAAGCGATCTCGGCCTGCGTGAGCGCGAGCCTACTGCCGCGGCTGCCGACGCGGATCAGCACAGCGGGATCGCCTCGGCACGGACTGCCCGCAGAGCGACGCACCACGCGGCCGCACGCGCACGAATGCGGTGGGAGCCTGCAGCGGCAGCGGTCGTCCCGTCAGCTTCCCGAGCTTCAGCGTTCGTCCTCACCGAGACCGAACAGGTGCCGCACCGTTTCAGCATAGATCACCCCATCGGCTGCTGCCGCTGCCTGCTTCATGCGGACGATCGGCAGGTGGAGGAGCTTGTTCACAATCTGCGCGGTGATCGCCTCGACGGCCTTGCGCTGGCTCTCGTCGAGCCGCCCGAGCAGACCTTCCGCCTTGCGCAGCTCGGCCTCGCGGATCTCCTCGGCCCGGGCGCGCAGCGAGGCAATCGCCGGTACGACGTCGAGCGACGCCTGCCACTCCCGGAACTTCTCCGACTCCGCCGCGACGATCGCCTCCGCGCGCTCGGCCTCGCCCCGCCGCCCGACGAGCGTCTCGGAGACGATCGCCTGGAGGTCGTCGATGTCGTAGAGATAACAGTCGTCGAGCTCGTGGATCGCCGGATCGAGGTCGCGTGGAACGGCCAGGTCGATCAGCAGCAACTGACGGCCGCGGCGTGAGTGCAAGGCAAGCTCGTCCGTCGCCGCGTCGAGCACGTACACCGGCGCTCTCGTCGACGACTCGACGACG
>JANMWV010000550.1:0-1797 GCA_031394165.1 Actinomycetes bacterium | reverse complement strand
CGGACCGCATCACCGTGCTGCGGCGCGGGCTCAAGGTCGACACGATCGACCGGGAAGGCGCCACTGAAGCGCTGCTCGCGCGGATGATGGTCGGCCGCGACGTGCTCCTGCGCGTCGACAAGACGGCGCCGAAGACAGGAGACGTGCTGCTCGAGGTCGACGATCTCCATGTGCACGACGACCGCGGCCTCGAGGCGGTGCGCGGCGTCTCCTTCAGCGTGCGCGCCGGCGAGATCGTCGCGATCGCAGGCGTCGACGGCAACGGGCAGACCGAGCTGATCGACGCGATCACCGGACTGCGCAAGCCGAGCTCCGGCACGGTCACGGTCGCCGGCGAGGACCTGACGGGCGCGAGCGCCCACTCGTTCCTCCAGCACGGGCTCGGTCACATTCCAGAGGACCGGCACCGGCGCGGGCTCGTGCTCGAGTTCACGCTCGCCGAGAACCTCGTGCTGCACGACTACGCGAAGGAGCCGTTCGCGACGCGCGGCTTCCTCCATCCGGTGCGGATCCTCGGCGCGGCGCGTAAGCTCCTCCACGAGTTCGACGTGCGCGGCGGCACCGCCGAGACGCGGGCCTCCTCGCTCTCCGGCGGCAACCAGCAGAAGGTCGTCGTCGCGCGCGAGGTCGCTCGCGACCCGAAGGTGCTCATCGCCGCGCAGCCGACGCGCGGCCTCGACGTCGGCGCGATCGAGTTCGTGCATCGCCGGCTCGTCGAGGAGCGGGGCGAAGGACGCGCGGTGCTGCTCGTGTCGCTCGAGCTCGAAGAGGTGCTCTCGCTCGCCGACCGGATCCTCGTCGTCTACGAGGGCAGCATCGTCGGCGAGTACGACCCGGGCGTGAGCGAAGAGGAGCTCGGCATCGCGATGACCGGCGGCGGACGGGTGGGAGCGGCATGAGCGGTCCCGACGTTCCAGTCGGCGAGACCGACGCTGAGCAGTCGCCCGGCGGCGATTACGCGCCGAGCGCCGCCGAGCGGCTCGCGTTCCACCATCGCGCCGGCGGGATCGTCACGCCGATCTTCACCGCAGTCATCGCGTTCTTCATGGGCGGCCTCGTGGTGCTCGCCACCGGGCACAACCCGTTCAGGACGTACAAGGCGGTGTGGGACGGCACCGGGCTGAACTGGTTCTTCACGTTCGGCCACTACCACATCACTGTTCCGTTTACAGATCACCGCGTCTTCTTCTGGTGGGACACGAACGCGAACGCGCTCGCGGCGTTCAACCTCACGCAGACACTGCTGCTGACCACGACGCTCATCCTCACCGGACTGGCCGTGTCGTTCGCGTTCCGGTGCGGCCTGTTCAACATCGGCGGCCAGGGCCAGTACATCACCGGCGCGATCGTCGCGGTATGGGTCGGCTCGTCGTGGGCCGGCATGGCGAAAGGGCTGCATGTCTTCCTGGCGATCCTGCTCGCGTGCGTCGCCGGCGCCGCGATCGCCGCGGTCGCCGGCCTGCTGAAGGCGACGGTCGGCGCGCACGAGGTGATCACGACGATCATGCTCAACTGGATCGCGTACTGGGTCGGCAGCTATTTGCTCGGCCGCGGCGGCCCGCTGCAGAACACGGTCGACATCTCCGTGCCCGTGTCGGGCGACGTCGTCAAGAGCGGCAAGCTGCCGACGTTCTGGGGCAATCCGGAGCTGCAGGCGCTGCACGTGGGGTTCTTCATCGCCCTCTCCGCGCTCGTCGTCTTCTGGGTGATCCTCAACCGGACGACGCTCGGCTACCAGGTACGCGCAGTCGGGTTCAATCCCGAGGCCGCGCGCTACGGCGGGATCAGCGTCGCGCG
>JANMWV010000520.1:0-1858 GCA_031394165.1 Actinomycetes bacterium | reverse complement strand
CAGGATCTTCCGCCCGTTCGTCTCTGCGGACGAGAGCGGTGGCACGGGGCTTGGCCTCCCCATCGCCCGCGAGTTGGCTCGGGCGCTCGGGGGCCGGATCGAGCTCGAATCCAGCGTCGGCCGCGGGAGCCGTTTCGGGCTCGTCCTGCCGACGACGGGGCTCCACGCGTGAGCGGGGTCGAGGCTCTCGCCAGACGAGGCACCGTCCACGCGATGTTCGTGGCGTTGCGGCCACGGCAGTGGACGAAGAACCTCCTGCTCTTCGCCGGAATCATCTTTGCGGCACAACTCGGCGATGCGTCGCGCCTGGCCGAGGCGGTCGCAGGCTTCGCCGCCTACTGTGCTGCTTCCAGCGCCGCGTACCTCCTGAACGACCTGCGCGACGTGGCGACCGATCGCGCGCATCCGTTGAAGTGCCGACGCCCGATCGCGAGCGGCGAGGTCTCGCGGCGCCACGCGCTGTGCGTCGCGGGGGCTCTCGCAGCCATTGCCCTTGCCCTGGCCGCCGTTCTCGGGCCGAGATCGCTCGCGCTTCTCGTGGGCTTCGCGGCGATCCAGATCGCGTACACCGTCGCGCTGAAGCACATCGTGCTGATTGACGTCTTCGCCATCGCCGGATTGTTTGTCGTCCGCGCCGCGGCCGGCGCCGTGGCGGTGGACGTCCGTATCTCGCCGTGGCTCCTGCTCTGCACAGCGCTTCTCTCCCTGTTTCTCGCGCTTGGCAAGCGCCGCGGGGAGCTGGTGCTCGTCGCGTCGAGCTCGACCCCCGGGCGACCAGTTCTCGACGGGTACTCATTGGCCATCGTCGACCGGCTTCTGGTTGTCGTCGCGTCCAGCACGGTCGTCGCCTACGCGCTCTACACCTTCACCGCCCGCAGCTCGCATGCGCTCACGGTGACGATCCCGTTCGTCGTCTTCGGCGTCGTCCGGTACGTGCTCCTGCTACATCGCCGGGGGCTGGGGGAGGAGCCGGAGAACGTGCTTGTGCGCGACATTCCGATCCTCGTGACGGTCGCCCTCTGGACGCTCACGTGCGCGGTCGTGCTCGCGCGCGCCTAGTCGAACGGGCTAGTCGATGAGCGAGCGACGCAAGGCTTCGGCGACGGCTTGCGTCCGGGTGTCGACCCCGAGCTTGCGCATCGCATTCCTCACGTGCGCCCGCACGGTGTTGGGTGCGATGGAGAGCGCACTGCCGATCGCGTCGCTGCGCTGCCCGTCGGCGAGTAGCCGAAGGACGCTCCGTTCCCGGACGGTCAGGGCTTTCGCCTCGGACGCAACGACGACGCCGGCGAGCATCGGATCGAGGTAGATGCCGCCGCTCACGACAGTGTGGACTGCCTTGGTGAGATCGTCGAGCGGCGCCTCCTTCAGGACGAGCGCCTTTGCCCCGGCGTCGAGCGCGTCGCGGAGGGACATCCGATCCCGGTAGCTCGTGTAGAGAACGACGGCCGTTCGGGCGCCAACCTCCCTTGTGATCTCGATCCCGGAGAGGCGCGAAATCTTCATGTCCACGATCGAGACCTGCGGGTCGTGCGCACGGATCGCTTCGAGCGCAGCGACACCGTCCGACGCTGTCGCGACGACAGCGACGCCGTGTTTCGTTAGCAGTCGGGAGAGCGCTTCGAGCACGGCAGGGTGACCATCTGCGAGAACGCAGGTGATCGCGACGCCGGAACGCCGATCGCTCAGCTCAGGTTCAGTCAAATATGGCTCACACGCACCCGCGCGCGACGACGGCGTGCCGCGCGCCCGACGCCATCTTGACATGGAAGGTCGGACGTTGCACCACATACCCGGCTTGGCGCACCGACCGGTGCGGTGGATCGGAGGGCTAGATGATTGATGCCACGGTCTCGCG
>JANMWV010000519.1:0-6072 GCA_031394165.1 Actinomycetes bacterium | reverse complement strand
TGCTGCTGCTCGGCGCGAGCATCTCCCGCTATCCGCTCGAGGGCTACCGCGAGCGCTGCGGCACCGACGTCGTGCTGGGCACGCGCTTCGCGAAGAAGCCGCTCGAGTTGAAGATCCCGGTAACGATCGCGGGCATGAGCTTCGGCTCGCTGTCCGCGCCCGCGAAGGAGGCGCTCGGCCGCGCCGCGACGGAGGTCGGCACCTCGACGACGACGGGCGACGGCGGCATGACGCCGGAGGAGCGGCAGAGCTCGAAGACGCTCGTCTACCAGTTGCTGCCATCGCGCTACGGGATGAACCCCGACGATCTCCGCCGCGCCGACGCGATCGAGGTCGTCGTCGGCCAGGGCGCGAAGCCCGGCGGCGGCGGCATGCTGCTCGGCCACAAGATCTCCGACCGAGTCGCCGAGATGCGCGATCTACCGAAGGGGATCGACCAGCGCAGCGCGTCACGCCACCCCGACTGGACCGGGCCCGACGACCTCGAGATCAAGATCATCGAGCTGCGCGAGATCACTGACTGGGAGAAGCCGGTCTTCGTGAAGGTCGGAGCGACGCGCACGTACTACGACGTGCAGCTCGCGGTGAAGGCGGGCGCCGACGTGATCGTCGTCGACGGCATGCAGGGTGGAACCGCCGCGACGCAGGACGTCTTCATCGAGCACGTCGGCATCCCGACGCTGCCCGCCGTGCGGCTTGCGGTGCAGGCGCTCACCGAGATGGGGATGCACCGCCAGGTGCAGCTGATCGTCTCGGGCGGCATCCGCACCGGCGCGGACGTCGCCAAGGCGCTCGCGCTCGGCGCCGACGCGGTGTCGATCGGCACCGCCGCACTGATCGCCATGGGCGACAACAGCCCGGAGTTCGACGAGCAATACCGCGCGATCGGCAGCGCCGCCGGCTACTACGACGACTGGCAGGCCGGCCGCGACCCCGTCGGGATCTCGACGCAGGAGGACGAGCTCGCGGCGAAGTTCGACCCCGTCGTCGGCGGGCGCAAGGTCGCGAACTACCTGCGCGTGCTCACCCTCGAGGCGCAGACGCTTGCTCGTGCATGCGGCAAGTCGCACGTGCACAACCTCGAGCCCGAGGATCTCGTCGCGCTGACCGTCGAGGCGGCGGCGATGGCGGGCGTGCCTCTCGCCGGTACCAACTGGATTCCCGGCGCAGAGGCGCGATAGGTTCTCCTCGGCATGTCGTTCCTCCTCCGGTGTCCGAACTGCGGGTCTCGCGATGTGAACGAGTTCCGCTTCCAGGGCGAGGTCACGCGCCGCCCCGGCCCGGACCCGACACTGCGCGAGCTCACCGACTACGTCTACTTCCGCGCCAACGTCGCCGGCGTACAGCGCGAGTGGTGGTACCACCGGGTCGGCTGCGGCCTCTGGTTCCTCGCCGAGCGTGACACGCGGACGAACGAGGTCCTGCGCACCGAGCTTCCCGAGCCCGCCGCATGAGGCTCGCGCCGCAGCCGCACGAGCGTCTCGACCGCGAGACGCCGGTCGCGTTCACGTTCCAGGGCGGCAAGGTCGACGCCTTCGCGGGCGACACGTTCGGCTCCGCGCTCTACGCCGGCGGACGTCGCGTCTTCTCCCGCAGCTTCAAGTATCACCGGCCGCGCGGGCTGCTCTGCTGCTCCGGCCGCTGCCCGAACTGCCTGATGACCGTCGACGGCGTGCCGAACGTGCGGGTCTGCACAGAGCCGGTGCGCGACGGCGCGGACGTGCGCGGCCAGAACGTGCTCGGCTCGCTCGACCGCGACTTCCTCTCGGTCGTCGATCGCTTCGGCGGACCGTTCACGCCTGTCGGCTTCTACTACCGCACGATGATCCGGCCGCGCCGCCTCTGGCCGGTCTACGAGAAGTTCCTGCGCAACGTCGCCGGGCTCGGCCGCATCGACGAGCACGGCGGCCACTCGGGCCGCTACGACACCGAGCACGTGCGGACAGAGGTGCTCGTGATCGGCGGCGGCACGGCAGGGCGCGCGGCCGCCGCGGAGGCGGCGGCGGCGGGGCGGCGTGTCGTGCTCGTCGACGAGCAGCACGACGCGGCCGCGAGCGGCGACTACGAGGTGCTGGCGCCTGCGCGCGCGCTCGGCATCTACGAGGGTGGGCTCGTGCCCGTCGACGCCGGCACCGTGCTCTATCGCATCCGCGCCGAGCGCATCGTCGTCGCGACCGGCGCGCTCGAGCAGCCGCTCGTGTTCCCCGGCAACGACCTGATCGGCGTGATGCTCCCCGGAGCCGTGCGCCGACTCGTCGACGACTGGGCGATTCGGCCGGGCGCGCGTGCGGTCGTCGTCTCGGCGGACGGCCCGGGCCTCGAGGTCACGGAACAGCTCACGCGCGCCGGTGTCGAGATTGCGAATGTCGTGGATCTGCGCTCGACGAAGACGTCGAGTCTCGCCGCGTCAGGCAAGCAGGGCCGCCTCGCGGCCGTCGAGATCGACGGGACACGCGTCGACTGCGACCTGCTCGTGATGTCCGGCGGCCGGCAGCCCGCGTACTCACTGCTCTCGCAGGCGGGCGCGCGCGTCGAGTACGAGCCGCGGCAGGGCATCTTCGTGCCGGCGTCGCTACCCAGCGGCGTCGAGGTCGTCGGCTCGGCGGCGGGCGAGCTCGAACAGGTCGCCGCGCACCCGGCGAGCTTCGGCGGCGGCGCCGAGAAGTGCTTCGTCTGCGTGTGCGAGGACGTCACCGTCAAGGACGTGAAGCGCGCCGTCGCGGAGGGCTTCGACTCGATCGAGCTTGCGAAGCGCTACACGACCACGACGATGGGGCCTTGCCAGGGCAAGCTCTGCCATCTCGCGTCGGTCCGGCTGATGGCGCGCGAGACCGGCACCGACGAGTCGGCGATCGGCACGACCACGGCCAGGCCGCCGTGGGAGCCGGTCGAGCTCGGGCTGCTCGCGGGCCGCCACTACGAGCCGATGAAGCGCTCGCCGTTGCACGCGCGGCACGAGGAAGCGGGTGCGCGCGTGATGTGGACAGGCGCGTGGCGCCGTCCGTACGCGTACGGCGATCCGGCGGCGGAGGTGCGCGCCGTGCACGAGCGCCTCGGCGTGATCGACGTCTCCACGCTCGGGAAGATCGTCGTCGAAGGCCCCGGTGCAGCCGCGCTGCTCGAGCGCCTGTATCCCAACCGCTTCGCCGATCTCGCGGTCGGCCGCATCCGCTACGGCGTCCTGACCTCGGACGGCGGCCGGATCTTCGACGACGGCACCGTCGCTCGAATCGGCGACGACCTCTTCTACGTGACGACGACGTCCACCGGCTCCGAGGGCGTGTGCGAGTGGTTCGAGTGGTGGAACGCCGTCTGGGGCTACGACGTCGAGATCGTCAACCTCACGGGGGCGCTGGCCGCGATCAACGTCGCCGGGCCGCAGGCGCGCGAAGCGCTCGCGAAGCTGACCGACGCCGACGTCTCGAACGAGGGGCTGAAGTACCTCGACGCGCAGGAGATCCGCGTCGCCGGCGTGCCGTGCCTCGCGCTGCGGATCGGCTTCGTCGGCGAGCTCGGTTACGAGCTGCACTGCGCGGCGACCGTCGCCGAGCACGTCTGGGACGCGTTCGTCGCCGCGGGCGCAGTGCCGTTCGGCCTCGAGCCGCAGCGCGTGCTTCGTCTCGAGAAGGCGCACGTGATCGTCGGCCAGGACACGGACTCCGAGTCGAACCTCCTGTCGGCGGGGATGCCGTGGATCGTCAAGCACGAGAAACAAGACTTCGTCGGCAAGTGGGCGGTCAAGCACGTCGCGGAGCAAGGCGTGCGAGAGCGCCTCGTCGGCTTCACGTTGCCGGCGAGCGTGCTGCCGCTCGAAGGCGCGCAGATCGTGCGCGACGGCCGCATCGCGGGCCGCGTCACGAGCGCGCGCGTGAGCGAGCGCGTGGGGCGGACCGTCGGCCTCGCCTGGGTCGAGCCCGATCGCGCCGACGAGGGCGCCACGATCGACATCCGCATCGACGGGACGTTGCACGCCGCGTCGGTGACGCTCGCGCCGTTCTACGACCCCGAAGGAGCGCTGCTGCGGTCGTGAGCAGGCTCGCATTTCTCTCGCCCGACGAGTCCGCGGCCGACGTGCCGCGCGTCTCGCCGCTGCGCCACGCTCCCGCCGGCGCGTTCACGGACGTCTCGGCCCTCGGCAAGCTCGAGGTGCGCGGCGACGTTGCGCGGCTCGACGCTGCGATCCCCATCGGTCAGGGCCGCGCGCTGCTCGTGCTCGACGGCGACGTGCGCGAGACGCGCGACCGGCTGTCGGCCGAGGGCTACAGCGTCTATGACATGACCGGTGCGCTTGCCGCGCTCGAGGTCGAGGGCGAGGACTTGATGCGGCGGCTTACCGAGCTCGACCTCGACGCACTGCCCGCGATCGGCTCGATCGCGCGCGGCACGACGGCGCTGATCGAGCGCCGCGGCGGCGAGCGCTTCCGCCTCTTCGTCCCGCAGGAGCTCGGGCAATTCGTCGCCGAGGTCGTCGCCGACATGCACACGGGACTGCGCCGATGAAGGACATCTTCCGCGTCAACCGCATGTGGCGCCCGCGCGGCGAGCTGAAGAAGCGCTACGACGTCGTGATCATCGGCGGCGGCTCGCATGGCCTCGCGACGGCGTACTACCTCGCCAAGAACCACGGCGTGAAGAACGTCGCGGTGCTCGAGCAGTCGTACATCGGCTCGGGCGCGTCGGGTCGCAACACGACGATCATCCGGTCGAACTACCGCACCCCCGAAGGCGCGGCGTTCTACGGCAAGAGCGTCGAGCTGTACGAGAAGCTCTCGGCCGAGCTCGACTTCAACCTCATGTTCTCGCAGCACGGGCATCTGACGCTCGCGCATTCCGACCGCGCGATCAACACGATGCAGGAGCGCGCGGAGGTCAACAAGATCCTCGGCATCGACTCGCGTGTCGTGCTGCCGGACGAGATCGCGCGGTTGTGCCCGCAGCTCGATCTCTCCGACAAGCCGACGTGGCCGATCATGGCCGCCCTCTATCACGGGCCCGGCGGGATCATCCGCCACGACGCCGTCGTCTGGGGCCTCGCGCGCGGCGCCGACCGCGGCGGCGTCGAGATCCATCCGTACACGACGGTGACGGGGATCGAGCAGTCGAACGGCCGCGTCACCGCCGTCGAGACGAACCGCGGCCGCGTCGAGGCGGACGTGGTCGTCAGCGCGACCGCGGGCTGGTCGACGCTCGTCTGTGGGCTCGCCGGCGTGCGGCTGCCGATCACGACGCACATCCTGCAGGCGTTCGTGACCGAGCCGATGAAGCCGTTCCTCGACGTGATCATCGTGTCGGCGCAGATGCACGTCTACGTCTCGCAGACCGACCGCGGCGAGTTCCTGATCGGCGCCGAGATCGAGCCCTACACGACGTACAAGTCGATCGGCACCTTCCCGTTCCTCGAGTACTCCGCGCGACACGTGCTCGAGCTCTTCCCGCAGCTCGAGCGGATCAAGGTGCTGCGCACGTGGACGGGGCTCTGTGACCTCTCGCCCGACTACAGCCCGATCCTCGGCAAGACCGAGGTCGAGGGCTTCCACGTGTCGGCCGGCTGGGGGACGTACGGCTTCAAGGCGGCGCCGATCGTCGGTACGACGCTCGCCGAGCTCGTCGCGACGGGGCGCACGCCCGATCTGATCGCGCCGTTCGAGCTCGAGCGCTTCTACACGGACACGCTCGTCTCCGAGCTTGCCGCCGCGGCTGTATCGCATTGAGTACCGGATCCGGCCGAAGCCGTGCGCGCCGAACGCTCGAAGAGCTGCTCGACGCGGCCCGGGCACGGATCGAGCGGCTCGAGCCGACCGAAGCGTCCGCGGCAGTCGAGCAGGGTGCCCTGCTGATCGACATCCGCGCAGACGTCGACCGGGAGCGCGACGGGATCGTTCCCGGCTCACTCCACATCCCGCGCACCGTGCTCGAGTGGCGCCTCGCACCGGACAGCGCGTGGCGCAACCCGCACGTCTGCGGCCTCGACGACCGGATCGTGCTCCTGTGCGACCACGGCTGCTCCTCCGTCTTCGCCGCTGCCAGCCTGGTCGACCTCGGCTTCGGGCGCACGGGCGACGTCGTCGGCGG
>JANMWV010000493.1:0-3193 GCA_031394165.1 Actinomycetes bacterium | reverse complement strand
CGCGCGAGACGTTTCGCACCGTCGCGCCGATCACGACGCCAAGCTCGGCCTCGTAGTCGCACTGCGTGACGAGCGGCGGGATCACGATCGCCTCCCCCGGCCCGATCAGCGACGTCGTGAACTTCGCGAACAGCAGCGGCGCGGTGGGTAGCTCGACACCCTGCTCCTCGGCGTGATCCTTGTAGTTGAGACCGACACAGACGATCTTTCCGGGGCGCTCGATCGGCAGCATTGGCCGACCCTAACACTAGCCAGGGGCGATCACGACGTCAGCGCGAGGTTTCTCGAGCGCGTCGAGGAAGTGGCCGGTGGCAATCGCTTGTGGCGGCCAGCATCGACTGGCTCTGCGTTTGACGAATGAGAGTTCTCGTCGAGGTTGATCCCCAAGGACGTGCGCAGTTTCACGCATCCTGCGCAGTTGACGAGATGCGTGGAGGTTCGATCCTCGCGCCGAGGTCGTCGACCGCACGGTAGACGCCATTGTTGTGAGTCACGACGACGATGGACTTACCGGCCGGCGACATCCAGCTCGGGCCGGGCTCAGTGGCATACACCGGCCCCCAGGTCCCGCACAGCGTCCACAACACCGAGGACGACAACCTCCAGTACCTCGTCTGGGAGTTCCGCACCTGACCGCGCGTTAGCCGGGTCGCTCGCGTCAGTGGCCCGCTGCGAGCGCCCACCAGCACGCTGCGAGCGCCCGGGCGCCCGCGATCACGTCCTCGTCGGACGTGTGCTCCTCGGGGCTGTGACTAATCCCGCCGACGCTCGGCACGAAGAGCATGCCGATCTCCGCGAGCGCGGCGAGGCACTGCACGTCGTGACCCGCTCCGCTCGGCATGCGCATCGACGACAAGCCGATGACATCCACGACCTCCGCCAGGCGATCGACAACAGCAGGGGAAAGGGGCGTGGGCTCACCCCGCGAGAGCGTGTCGACCTCGACACGCAGCGCACGGCGCTCGGCGATCTCGGCTGCGGCTCGCTCGATCTCCGCGACGACGCGCTGCATGCTTCCGGCGTCGACGCCTCGGACGTCCACGAGCAGCGACGATTCGCCCGGCACGACGTTCATCGCGCCGGGCAGGCAGCCGATCGCGGCGGCCGTCGCGACCGAGCCCGCGTCGATCTCCGCCCGGGCGGCCAGCTCGATCGCGAGCACCAACTCGGCCGCCCCGCACAGCGCATCGCGCCGGTCGGCCATCGGCGTGGCACCCGAATGGTCGGCAGAGCCCGTAAGCTCGACGCGGAGCCGGATCGGCGCGGCAATCGCGGTGACGACGCCAATGGTGCAGCCGGCCCGCTCCAGTTGCGCCCCCTGCTCGATGTGCAGCTCGAGGCACGTCTCGAGCCGCCGCGAGCCGTCGCGACGCGGCCGATCGCCGTCTGCCGCGAGCGCAGCCGCCAGGTCAAGCGGCGGCTGCTCGATCGGCCGAAGTTCGTCGGGCCGCATCAGGCCGCTGAAGACGAGACTGCCAGCCTTGCCCTGCGCGAACCTGACGGGCTCCTCGCACCGCCAGACGACGACCTCGAGCGCCGCCTCCGGCAGCCGCCCCACGGCACGCATTGCCTCGACAGCCTCGATCGCCGCGACGACTCCCAGCGCGCCGTCGAGCCGGCCGCCGTTCGGGACAGTGTCGAGGTGTGAGCCGCAGAGGCTGACGGCGGCGTCTCCGCCGTCGACGTCGGTCGCCCCGAACATGTTGCCGAACTCGTCGTAGCGGACGGTCAGGGCGGCGGTCTCCATCCAGCTTGATACGAGCTCCTCGGCCTCACGCTCCTCCGCCGAGAACGCGAGGCGCGTCACGCCACCGGCCGGATCCGCACCGATCCGGGCAAGTTCGTCGAGCCGGCCGAGCAGACGGGTCGGCTCGACGGCGGCAGCAACCATCCTGAGCTGCTCGGCCTCGTGCACGCGCGCTCAGACGCCGGTGGCGACTTCAGCCGGCCGTTCGCCGTCCTTGTACACCTGCATAAACTCGACCTCGAGGCCGGGGACGGCCTGGCCCGCGAGGAAGGCCACCCACCCTTCGCTGTGCGCATGCGGCCCGATCGTGTCGCACGCCTTGCACGGCTTCAGCTCGGCGCCGGCTTCGACGGCCTTCGCGATCGACGCTTCGATGTCCTCGACCTCGAGGCAGACGTGCTGGAGCCCTTCGCCAGAGCGGGCGATGTGCTGCGCGAAGCGCCCGTCGGGAACGGTCGACTGGCAAAGCTGGAGCTCCACCCCGCCCCAGTCGAAGTGCGCTTCGCGCGACTGTCCCTGCTCCCACTCGTAGCGGCGAGGATTGTCGACGCCGAGCAGCGCCTTGTAGCCATCGACTGCGACGTCGAGGTCAGCCACCGCTATGGCCAGATGCTTGATGCGCTTGATCATCGTCCTCCGATTGCTTGATGTGACCCAGGTACCGACATCTGCGCGTCACCGCGCAGGAAGACTCCGCTGCCGGGTTCGGCGCAGATCGCACCGTCGCGGTACACGAACTCGCCGCGCCTGATCGTGGCGATCACGCGTCCGCGCAGAGTCCGGCCCTCGAGCGGCGTCCAGGGGAAGCGGCTCAGGAGCTCGTCGCGCCGGACTTCCCAGCGCGCATCCGGGTCCCAGATCGCAAGGTCGGCGTCTGCCCCCACGGTGATCGACCCCTTACGCGGGTAGAGGCCGGCAATACGCGCCGGGCCGGCGGCGGAGAGCTCCGCGAATCGGGTGTAGCTGAGCCCGCGCCGTTCGACGCCCTCGTCGAAGACGCCCGGCAGCATCACCTGGATCACGTTCAGGCCGAGGGTCGCCTTGAAGATGTCGTCGCGGCCCTGCTCCTTGTCTTCGTACGTGTAGGGCGAATGGTCGGACGCGATCGCGCCGATCGTTCCGTCGAGGACGAGCGGCCAGAGCGCTTCGACCTCCGCACGGCTCCGAATCGCGGGCGCGCAGCGCGCCCAGGGGCCGAGGCGCACGAGGTCGTCGAGATCCATCAGGAGGTACTGCGGGCACGTCTCGCACGTGACCTGCGCACCGCGAGCTTGTGCTGAGGCGACTGTCAACGCGCCTTCCGCCGTGCTCACGTGTGCGACGTGAAGCCTCGCGCCCGCCTCCTCGGCGAGCCGCACGACCGTCGCGATCGCCGTCGTCTCGACCACCGGCGGCCGGGAATCGGCGTGCGCCAGGGGGTCGGTCCTTCCCTCGTCGGCCATCCGC
>JANMWV010000470.1:0-3718 GCA_031394165.1 Actinomycetes bacterium | reverse complement strand
GCAGCTGCCTCGTCGATGAGCCGCTGGATCCCGGCGACCGGGATGCCGACCCAGTCGGGACGGTTGTCGAGCTCGTAGCGCAGCTCGTACACCGCCTTCTCGAGCTCGTACACGGCGAGGAGCCGCTCGATCGCAACGTGGCCGGAGGGCAGCAGCGTCGGGTCGACGGTCTCGAAGTAGCCGGAGAGGAACTGCTCGCGCGCCTGTTCCTCCCAGCCTGCCGGCACTTCGGTGCCGTTCACCATGGACGCGGTGATCGAGGCGTACGCGAACGAGCGGAGCATGCCCGCGACGTCGCGCAGCGGCGAACGCTTGCGGCGGCGCTCGGTGAGCGAGCGCGCCGGCTCGCCTTCGAAGTCGATGATCACCCAGTTGTCGTCTGCCCAGAGCGTCTGGCCGAGGTGGTAGTCGCCGTGCGTGCGGATCGCCTTGCCGGACGAGCCGGCGTGCGTGAGCATGCGCAGCTGCTCGCGCACCTCTTCGCCGCGGCCGAGGATCGGAGCGAGCCGCTCGTCGTCCTCCGGCAGGTCGAGGAACAGCTGGCCGATCTCCTCGTCGACGGTGGCGGTGAGCAGCCCGAGCGCCTCGACGCTCGGCAGCTCGGGGCAGAACGCGGGATCGACCAGGTCGGCAGCGAGCGTCGAGTGCATCGACCCGGTCACCTCGCCGAGCCGGCGCAGGCGCGCGAGGAACGCCTCGGGGGCACGCCCGAGCTCTTCGAGCGCGAGCTGCCAGCCGTCGACGCCGCCGCGAACGAACTGCTGAAGGATGCCGAGCGTCGCACCGATCGGCGCGCCGGAGTACGAGTACCAGCCTCCGAGCGAGGCGACGTTCGGGAAGCCGCGCTCCGTGAGGAAGCGGAGGATCTCGAGCTCCGGGTTGATGCCGGCCTCGAGCCGGCGGAACGCCTTGAGGATCAGCTCGTCGTCGAAGACGATCGACGTGTTCGACTGCTCGGCGCCGACGGAGCGCGCCTCGGTCAGCTCGCGGCCGAGAGCGGCGAAGCCTTCGATCGGCCGGAACTCGACGATGCCTTCGGCGCCCTGCAGCGTCAGACCGGAGCGCATCGCACTCACGAGCTCGCGCGCGAGCTGCGGCTCGTCGAGCCCGTCGAGCTCGATCTCGCCGTCGCGCAGCGCATAGAGCAGCTGGTAGATGTCGTGCGTGCCGGCCTCGTAGCCCAGCTCGACGAGTGCGAGCGCGAACTGTGGCTCCGTCGTGCGCAGCACAACCGAGTCGAGCACCTGCGCGTGCATGACGAGGCGCGACTTCGAGCCGTACCACCGCTGCTGCGTGATGTAGTCGATGAGGGCGCGGTCGTCCACGGTCAGCTCGCCTTCCTCAACAGGAACCAGAAGAATCCGCGCGGCGCGAGGGTCAGCAGATACGGCAGCTCGCCGATCGCCGGGAAGCTCGTGCGGCCGAACATCTCCTCGGGGACCATGCCGACGAACGCCGACAGGTCGAGCTCGACCGCCTGAGCCGAACGCGCGACGTTGTGCACGCAGAGGACGATGTCCTCTTCCCAGCGCCGGACGTGCGCGAAGATCCGCGGGTTCTCGGGCCGGAGCGCCTCGTAGGTACCGAGCCCGAAGACGGGATGCTCCTTGCGAAGCGCGACGAAGCGGTGCACCCAGCGGAGCAGCGATGTCGGAGTGCGCAGTTGCGCTTCGATGTTGACCGCCTGGTAGCCGTAGACGGGATCCATCAGCGGCTGGAGGTAGAGCTGCGCCCAGTCCGCGCGCGAGAAGCCTGCGTTCCGGTCGCCCGTCCACTGCATCGGCGTGCGGACGCCGTCCCGGTCGCCGAGGTAGACGTTGTCGCCCATCCCGATCTCGTCCCCGTAATAGAGCACCGGCGACCCCGGCAACGAGAAGAGGATCGCGTGCATCAGCTCGATCTCGTCGCGGCCGCCTTCGAGGAGCGGCGCCAGGCGCCTGCGGATGCCGAGGTTGATCTTCATCCGGGGATCCTTCGCGTACTCCGCGTACATGTAGTCGCGCTCCTCGTCGGTCACCATCTCGAGCGTCAGCTCGTCGTGGTTGCGGAGGAAGAGCCCCCACTGGCAGTTCTTCGGAATCGGCGGCGTTCGCTCGAGGATCTCGTACATCGGCGTCGCCTCTTCGCGCCGCACCGCCATGAACATCCGCGGCATCACCGGGAAGTGGAACGCCATGTGGCACTCGTCACCGTCACCGTCGCCGAAGTACGGGACGACGTCCTCCGGCCACATGTTCGCCTCGGCGAGCAACACGCGGTCGGGGTAGCGCGCGTCGACCTCTTCGCGCACGCGCTTCAGGTACTCGTGCGTGCGCGGCAGGTTCTCGCAGTTCGTTCCGTCCTCCTCGAAGAGGTACGGCACGGCGTCGAGGCGAAAGCCGTCGATGCCGAGATCGAGCCAGAAGCGCAGCACGTTCAGCATCGCCTCCTGCACCTCGGGGTTCTCGAAGTTCAGGTCCGGCTGATGATGGAAGAAGCGATGCCAGTAGTACTGGCCGCGCACCGGGTCGAAGGTCCAGTTCGACGGCTCGCTGTCGATGAAGATGATGCGCGCGTCGCGGTAGAGCTCGTCGGTGTCCGACCACACGTACCAGTCGCCCTTCGGCCCGGCGGGATCGGCGCGCGACTCCTGGAACCAGGGGTGGTCGGAGGACGTGTGGTTCATGACGAGGTCGGCGATCACGCGGATGCCGCGCTGGTGCGTCTGGTCGACGAACTCCTTGAAGTCCTCGACCGTCCCGTAGTCGGGATGCGTCGTGAAGAAGTCCGCGATGTCGTAACCACCGTCGCGCAGCGGCGACTGGTACATCGGCAACAGCCACACGCAGTCGACGCCGAGCCACTGGAGGTAGTCGAGCTTGCCGATCAGGCCGCGAAAGTCGCCCGAGCCGTCGTCGTTGCCGTCGAAGAAGCCACGAATGTGGATCTCGTAGAAGACGGCGCGCTTGAACCATTGCGGGTCGCGCTCGAACCACTGCTCGCTCATGCGCTCAACCGACCCTCAGGAGGTGACTCTTGCCGGGTGCGAGGCGAACGTAGTTGCGGCCGAGGTGCCACGTCCAGTCGGTGTCGTTCGCGGCGAGCACATCGTGCACGCGGTACGTCGGCGGCAGCCCCGTCGCCACCGGGAGGATGCACACCCCTTCCTGGGCCGAGAACGCATCGAGGTTCACCACGACGACAACGGTGTTGTCGCCCGTGCGCTTGAGAAACGCGAAGAGGTAGTCGTTCTCCGTCTCGAGGAACGTGACATTGTCGAGCTGCTGCAGAGCGGGGTTGGCGCGCCGCACGCGGTTGAGCGCGGCGACGAGCGGCAGGAGCGGGCCGTCGAGCGCGCGCCGCTTCGTCTCGTACTTCTCGGAGTCGAGGTACTCCTCGGAGCCCGGCTGCACGGGAACGTTCTCGAATTGCTCGTAGCCGGAGTAGATGCCGTACGACGGCGACAGCGTGCCCGCGAGGACGAGCCGCGCCTCGAAGGCGGGGCGGCCGCCGGACACGAGGTACTCGTGGAGGATGTCCGGCGTGTTCGCGAAGAAGTTCGGCCGGTACGTCTCCTTCCACTCGAGCAGCTGCGCGACGAGCTCGAGCAGCTCCGCGCGCGTGTTCTTCCATGTGAAGTACGTGTAGCTCTGCGCGAAGCCTGCCTTGCCGAGCGTGGTCATCATCGCCGGGCGCGTGAACGCCTCTGCGAGGAAGATCACCTCTGGATGCTCACCGT
>JANMWV010000446.1:0-2608 GCA_031394165.1 Actinomycetes bacterium | reverse complement strand
AGCCCGGCGATGTGCTCGAGATCGAGTTCCTCGAGTACGAGTCGGCCGACTTCGGCGTGACCGCCGTCATCCCGGGCTTCGGCTTCCTCGCGGACAGCTTCCCGGAGCCATTCCTCGTGAAGTGGGAGATCGAGGACGGCGTCGCTCGATCGGCGGAGCTGCCGCATGTCGCCGTCCCGGCGGAGATGTTCGCGGGCGTTGTCGGCGTCGCGCCGTCGCGACCTCGGCTGGAGGAGATCCGCAGGCGTGAAGAACGGATCCGGGAGCGGGGCGGGGCGGTTGCGGAGCTGTCACCTGAGAGTGCCGTGCCACAAGCGGCGGCGGGCGGACTGCGCACCATCCCACCGCGCGAGATCGGGGGCAACCTCGACATCCGCCAGCTGGTCGCGGGAAGCCGGCTCTACTTGCCGGTCGACGTCCCGAGCGCGCTGTTCTCGATCGGCGACCTCCATTTTGCGCAGGGCGACGGCGAAGTGTGCGGGACGGCAATCGAGGTGGCGGGGTCGGTCACGATCCGCATCCACCTCCATCGCGACCACCCTCGCCGCGGCCGGTTTCCGTCGTTCGAGACCCCGGCGCGGCCGGGGCGGGCGTCGTTCGCCACGACGGGCATCCCCGTCGACGACGCGATGGACCTGACGGTTGCGGCCCGGGAGGCGCTGGCGGCAATGATCGACTACCTCGTAGCGACACACGGACTGGAGCCGGTAGCCGCCTACGCCCTCTGCAGCGCAGTGGTCGACCTCCGGCTGTCAGAGGTCGTCGACGTTCCGTACCCGCTGGTCTCGGCGTTGCTCCCACTCGACATCTTCGAAGGATCTGGATGACGATCTCTGGGCTGGACGGGAACGTCGCGGTGGTCACCGGCGCGGGCTCCGGCATCGGCGCCGCCTGCCGACGCCTGCTCGAGGAGAGCGGCGCGAGCGTCGTTGCGATCGACCTCGCAGGCGCAAGCCCCGCCGACGTCACCGACCGCACTGCTCTCGACAGGATCGCCGAGCGCATCGAAGCCGAACATGGCGGTCTGGATGTCCTCGTCAACGCCGCCGGCATCCTGACGCAGAACCTGCCGGTGGACGAACTGCCGGTGGACGACTTCCGCCGAAACTACGAGGTGAACGTGATTGGGACGGTGAACACCTGCCAGGCGTTCGGCGCGCTCCTGCGCGCGCGCCGCGGAGCGGTCGTGAACGTCGCCTCGCAGGCAGCCCTCGTCTCGCTTCCGATGCAGGCCGCGTACACGGCGGCGAAGGGCGCCGTGGCGGCGCTCACGCGCTCGCTGGCCATCGATTGGGCCGCCCACGGAGTCCGGGTGAACGCCGTCGCGCCGGGCTTTACCCTGACGCCGATGACCGCGGCGTTCTTCGAAAACGAGACGTTCACCCGTGCTGCGACCGGCCGTATACCACTCGGGCGCATCCTCGACGCAGACGAGATCGCAGCGGCCATCGTCTTCCTCGCCAGCCCACTCGCAAGCGCGATCACGGGCGTCGTGCTCCCGGTCGACGGGGGCTGGACCGCGGGCGAGCCCGCGCTGCCCTGGTGAAGAGCGACGCGGGCTCACGCGTCGTTTCCGCCGTCGCCTAGCTCCGCAGCGGAACGGCATAGGACGGCATCGGTGCGCCTGTCGCGCCGCGCAGCTTCAGTGGCATCCCGAGGAACGCGAACTCGTACTGCTTCTCCGCTGCGATCTCCTCCATGTCGACGACCTCGATGATCTGCGCGCCGGCCGTCGCGAACATGTAGGCGTGGATAGGCAGGAACACCTCCGACTCCTCCGACGGCAGCACCTCGAGGCCGATCGTGTCACCGGCGATGCACATCGCGCCCGCCTCCTCACAGAGCCACTTGCAGGCCGCCAGCCCAAGACCAGGGGAGCCGACGAGGTAGCCGTCGAAGTCCGGCCACTTGCGCATCTGCCCCGTGCGAATGAGAACGACGTTTCCCTTCTCGATCGTCACGCCCTGCTTCGCGATGGTGTCCTTGATGTCCTTGACGGTGATCGCATACGAGGCCTCGAGCGTGTCGACGCCGAGCATCCCGGCGACGTCGAGCAGCACGCCCCGCGCGATGACCGGCGGGAAGTTCTCCGGCCCGCCCTTGTTCCAGATCCGGCTGCCGAGATCGCGATCCGCCTCCCAGCCATTCCAGAACTTCCCGTAGAAGCCCAGGTGGTTGAGCGAGTCGATGTGGGTGCCGCAATGCGTGTACATGTGAATCGAGTCGCCGCAGTACGAGTATTTCTCGTGGACGTGGCTGCCGACCCCGGACAGGTTGTCGTTGATCGACCCCTGCGGCGTGTGAGTCATCCAGATCCCGTACGGCGGATCGCCGGCCGCCACCCACGAGGGCATGCCGATGAAGTACTCGACGTTGAGGTCGAAGACGTGCCGCCCGTCGAGGTGCCCGAGGATCGCGGCGTTCGTCTCCGGTGTGATCCAGTTGAGACGCCCGATCTCGTCGTCAGGCCCCCACGGGCTCTTCGAGACCTTGACTCCACCATCCTCGAGAACGGCTTCGGGAACGAGCTCGCGATCTTCTGCCATCACTGCCTCCTCGCTAGATGCTTGCCGGCTGCCTTTCCTCGACGAGAGCACCGTAGAGCTCC
>JANMWV010000321.1:0-13024 GCA_031394165.1 Actinomycetes bacterium | reverse complement strand
AGCGACCGGTCAAGGCTCCCGGGGCGCCACGATCAAGCTTCGATCAAGGTTGCCGCGCCTGCGACGACGCTAGTTCCCGGGAAGTCGCAGCCGCTTCAGCGCCAGCGCGTTGACGGCGACGAGAATGCTCGATCCCGACATCGAGATCGCGGCGATCTCCGGCCGCAACGTGAAGCCGAACGGCTCGAAGACGCCGGCGGCGAGCGGCAGGGCGAGTGAGTTGTAGCCGATCGCCCAGCCGAGGTTCTGTCTCATCTTGTGCACGGTGCCGCGGCCGATCTCGATCGCGGTGGCGACGTCCATGGGATCGGAGCGCATCAGTACGACGTCGGCGGTCTCGATCGCGACGTCGGTTCCGGCACCGATGGCGATCCCCACGTCCGCCTGGGCGAGCGCAGGAGCGTCGTTGACGCCGTCGCCGACCATCGCGACGCGACGCCCCTGCGCCTGAAGCTCCTTCACCTTCTGCGCCTTGTCCTGTGGAAGCACCTCGGCCAGCACCTCGTCGACGCCGAGCTCCGCAGCGATTCGTTCGGCGGTCTGGCGGTTGTCTCCGGTGAGCATCACCGGACGGATGCCGATCGCCTTCAGTGCCGCGATCGCCGACGCCGCGGTCTCCCGTGGTGCGTCGGCGATTGCGACGACACCGATCGCGCGACCGTCGCGCACGACGTACACGACCGTTCGTCCGTCATCGGCAAGCTCCGCCGCGCGCAGGGACAGCCCATCGAGCGCCACATGCTCGCGCTCGAGGAGTCGCACGTTTCCGATCGCCAGTCGGCTGCCCTCGACCGTCGCGATCGCGCCGTGGCCGGCGACGGCCTCGAACGATTCCGCGCGGGGCACGTCGAGTGCACGCTCCTTTGCGGCTCTCACGATCGCCTCGGCAAGCGGGTGCTCGCTCTCCCGCTCCACCGCTGCCGACAGGCGCAACAGCTCGTCCTCTCGCACACCGTCTGCGGTGACGACGGCAACGACCTCCGGCTCGCCCTTCGTCAGTGTTCCGGTCTTGTCGAGCACCACCGTGTCGAGCGAGGCCACCTGCTCGAGGGCAACCGCGTTCTTGAACAGGATCCCGCGGCGGGCACCGAGCCCGGTGCCGACCATGATCGCGGTCGGTGTCGCGAGGCCGAGCGCGTCCGGGCAGGTGATGACGACGACCGTGATCGCGAAGAGGAGCGCTCCTGTCACCGGCTTGCCGAAGCCGAGCCAGACGAGGAACGTGCCGAGACCGCCGACGAGCGCGACCAGCACCAGCCAGGAGGCTGCGCGGTCGGCGAGCCGTTGAGCGGGCGCCTTCGAGTTCTGCGCCTGCTGGACGAGCTTGACGATCTGAGCGAGCGCCGTCTCCGAGCCGACTGCGGTGGCACGGGCGCGCAACGTTCCCTGCTTGTTGATCGTCGCGCCGATCAGCGTGTCCCCGGGATGCTTCGAGACAGGAAGGCTCTCGCCGGTGACCATCGACTCGTCGACGGACGACTCTCCCTCGGCGACCACGGCGTCGACGGGCACCTTCGACCCCGGCCGGATGAGCAGGAGATCGCCGACGACGACCTCGGCGGTCGGAACCTCGAGCTCGCCGCCGTCTCGGATCACGACCGCCTTGGGCGGAGCGAGATCGAGAAGAGCGCGAATCGCGTCGTTCGCGCCGCCGCGGGCGCGCATCTCGAACCAGTGACCGAGCAGGACGAAGGCGGCAAGGAACGCCGAGGCCTCGTAGAAGACGTCGCCGGAGACGAAGAAGGTCGCAGCGACCGAGTAGACGAAGCCGGTGCCGATCGCGACCGCGACCAGCACCATCATGTCGAGCGTCTTCGCCTTCAGCGCGTGGTACGCACCGGTGAAGAAGATCTGCGACGAGTAGAAGACGACCGGCAACGACAGCACCAACTGCCAGAGCGAGCCGCGCATGCCGAACGGCGTCGGCGGCACCGAGCCGAAGATGCTCTTGCCCATCGGCGACCAGAGGGCGATCGGGACCGCGAACACCAGCGCGACCAGGAAACGGTTGCGCATGTCGCGCACCATCGCGTCCATCGACATGCCGGCGTGACCGCCGTGCCCGTGCCCTGCGGCATGATCGGCACGCTGAGCAGCAGCATGGTCGTGCTCGTCGTGTTCATGCTCGGCGTGTTCGTCCGCCAGCGGATCGCAGACGTGTCCGGGAACCGACCGGCCGGCGCAGTGATACCCGCAGTCCTCGACCCACTGCCTGAGCGTGGCGACGTTCGTCTGCGTCGGGTCGTACTCGACGGTCGCGGTCTGCGCGACGGGGTTCGCGTCGACCGCAAGCACTCCGGCCTGAGCGCCGAGGCGACGCTCGACGACCGCTTTCTCCGAGGCGTAATGGAGCCCGCCGACATGGAGCACGGCCGACGCGCGATGCGCGACGACACTCGCCATCAGCGCGTTCGGGCGAACCGCTGCACCGCTGCGAGGAGCTCCTCGGTCTTCTCCATTGCGTCTGCCGCATCTCCCGAAGCAAGCGCGCCGGCGACACAGTGGCGGACGTGGTCGTCGAGGATCTTGAACGCGAGCGACTCGAGCGCGGTGTTGACCGCACTGACCTGCGTGAGGATGTCGATGCAGTAGCGATCGTCCTCGACCATCTTCTCGATCCCGCGCACCTGGCCTTCGATGCGGTGCAGACGCTTGACCAGCGCATCCTTGCCGGCGGTGTAGCCGTGGGTCTTCAGCTCGGCTTCGCTCACGCGGTTGCTCCTTCGCGGTCGGAGTGGAAGCGCCGCAGCCGCAGCGAGTTCGAGACCACGAACAGACTCGAGAACGCCATCGCGCCGGCGGCGATGATCGGATTCAGCAGGCCCGCGACGGCGAGCGGGATCGCCGCGACGTTGTACGCGAACGCCCAGAACAGGTTCCCCTTGATCGTCTTCAGCGTCGTGCGGGCCAGCCGGATCGCGTCGGCCGCAGCACGCAGGTCGCCGGACACGAGCGTCAGGTCGGAAGCCTCGATCGCCACGTCGGTTCCGGTGCCGATCGAGAGCCCGAGATCCGCCTGCGCGAGGGCGGGAGCGTCGTTGATGCCGTCACCGACCATCGCGACGACCTCACCCTGCTCCTGCAGCCGCTTCACCTCTGCGGCCTTGCCGTCCGGGTACACCTCGGCAAGCACGCGCTCGATGCCCACCGCCGCCGCGATTCGCTCCGCAGTCTCGCGGTTGTCACCGGTGAGGAGCACCGGCGTCAGCCCGAGGTGCTTGAGCTCGGCGATCGCCGCGGCGCTCGTCGGCTTCACCGTGTCGGCGACGACCAGGCGCGCGATCTCCGCTCCGTCGAGGCGCACGACGATCGCGCCGTTGCCGCGGCCGACGGCGACCGAGCGGCCGTCGACGACACCGGTGACGCCGACACCCGCCTCGTTCCGGAAGTCGCTGACGGGCGGCAGTGCGCCGAGCTCGGTCTTCGCAGCAGCCGCAATCGCCTGCGCGACCGGATGCTCGGACGCGGCCTCGACGGCGCCGGCGAAGCGGAGAACGTCGGCGCGCGTGGCGCCGTTCAGCGTTTCAACGCCCGTCAGGGTCATCTTGCCTTCGGTGATGGTTCCGGTCTTGTCGAGGACGATCGTCGTCACGCGACGGGTCGACTCGAGCACCTCGGGGCCCTTGATGAGGATGCCGAGCTGCGCGCCGCGACCGGTGCCGACCATCAGCGCCGTCGGCGTCGCGAGCCCGAGCGCGCACGGACAGGCGATGATGAGCACGGCCACCGCCGCGGTGAACGCAGCCCCCGCGTCTCCGGTGACGAGCAGCCAGCCCACGAGCGTCGCGAGGGAGATGCCGATCACGATCGGGACGAAGACGCCGGAGACACGATCTGCGAGCCGCTGGATCTGCGCCTTGCCGGTCTGAGCGTCCTCGACCATCCGCGCGATCTGAGCGAGTGCGGTGTCGGCGCCGACGCCGGTGGCGCGCACGACCAAGCGGCCGTAGGTGTTCAGCGTCGCGCCCGCGACCTTCGCGCCTACTGCGACCTCGACCGGCATCGACTCGCCGGTCAGCATCGACTGATCGACCGCCGACCCGCCTTCTTCGACGATGCCGTCGGTCGCGATCTTCTCGCCGGGACGCACGACGAAGAGGTCGCCGACGGCGAGCTCGCCGACCGGGATCTCCACTTCCTCGCCGTCGCGAAGAACGCGCGCGCTCTTCGCGCCGAGCTCGAGCAGCGCACGGATCGCAGCGCCGGAGCGCCGGCGGGCACGCGCCTCGAAATAGCGTCCGAGCAGGATCAGCGCGGTGATGACGGCGCCGACCTCGAAGTAGGTGTCGGCTGCGAGGCCGCCGATCAGCACGACCGCCGACCACGCGAACGCCGCAACCGTCCCGAGCGAGATCAGCGTGTCCATCGTCGCCACGGCGTGGCGCGCGTTCTTCAACGCGGCGCGGTGGAAACCGAAGCCGGACCAGAAGACGACCGGGGCCGAGAGCGCAAAGGCGAGCCACTCCCAGCCGGAAAACTGCGCCGGCGGGATCATCGCCAGCACGACCAGCGGGACGCTGAGCGCGATCGCGACCGCCAGCCGCTTTCTCAGCGGCCGCGTCGGATCGTCGTCGCGCGCTTCGGCGCGCGGAAGCGCCGCGGTGTAGCCGGTGTCCTCGACCGTCTTGATCAGGTCGGCAACCGTCAGCCGGGCAGGGTCGTAGACGACGGCCGCCGCCTCCGTGGCGTAATTGACGCTCGCCTCGACGCCCTCGAGCTTGTTCAGCTTCCGCTCGACCCGTGCGGCGCAGGAAGCGCAGGTCATGCCGCCGATCGCCAGGCGGAGGCGCGCTTCGGCCGGCTCGAGCGTCTGGCCGCCGGCACGCTCCTGCATCGCGGTCGCCATCACGCAGCCTCGTATCCGGCCTCGTCGATCGCGGCGCGGAGCTTCGCGTCGTCGAGCCCACTCCCGACCACGGTGACGAGCTTCGTCTCGAGATCGACGTCGACCGACTCGACGCCGTCGACGGCGGAGAGCTCCTCGCTGACCGCACGCTCGCAGTGGCCGCAGTGCATGCCCGGAACGGAGTAGGACAAGGTGTCGCTCATCGGGAACTCCTTTGTCGTAGTTGCTCGATCATAACATACCCCCTATGGGTATTTATTACGGATTCTGCGTGCGCGCTGCCGCGGGTTCGTCGAGCAGCACGAAGGTCGCGTCGTCGGCGCGCTTCGCCGCACGCGCGACCGCCGCGAGCGCGAGCAGCCGATCGCCGCCGGCGGCGAGGATCGTCTCGGCGAAGTCGAGGTCGTGACGCGCGCCGTCGATCAGCGCGGCGGCTTGACCACCGGCAGGCGAGCGGCGTCTACTTGTGGTGCGAGGCATGATCGGCGGGGGCGTCCACACCGGGCGGCGCCTTCGCGCTGCCGGAGCCTGTGATGGCGGGCCCGATGACGAACGAGGAGAGCGCGAACATCGCGACGAACACGGCGAGCGCGATCGCCGGTGCACGCCAGCCGCCGAACCGCCGGCGCAGGCGCAGCAAGAACGGAACCGCAGCCACGAAGCCGATCGCTGCGAAGAGCGCGCGCCCACCCGCCCCGGCGAGCAGCGCGGCGCCGGCGAGCGGCCCGACGTGGTGGAGCACGTGCGGGAGGAGCCCGGTGAACGCACCCCACACGGCGAGAGCCCCTTCCCAGGCCCGCTCCCGCAGCGACCGGCGCGGTACCGCGACCGCACTCATCGACGTGCCCCTCGCGACCGACCACGCACAACCGGGGCTCGTGCGAGCACCGGCGTCACCGCACCTTGCCGGGCCTGCCGGTGCGGCACGAACCGTGGCGTCACTGCGGCGTACTCGCCCCATGTCGGGCCAAACTCGGCCGCGACGTCACGCTCCTCGCGGATCGCCAGCCTGCGGTAGACGACGAGCAGGACCGGGAACATCGCGAGTGTCGCGAACGTCGGCCACTGCAGTAAGAAGCCGACCATGATCAGAGCGAAGCCGGCGTACTGCGGATGCCGGATGCGTGCGTACGGGCCGCTGGTGGCGAGCGAGTGCGCCTTCTGCGCCTGGTACAGGTGCTTCCAACCGGCGGAGATCAACCAGAAGCCGCCGCCGATGAAGGCGTAGCTTGCAAGGTGAAACGGGCTGACATGCGCGTCGCCCTTCCAGCCGATCAGGTCGTTCCAGAGATGGCCGGAGTTGTGCGACAGGTCGACGCCGGGGATCAAGCCGCTGAGCGGACCGGAGAACAGGTACACCGTCAGCGGGTAGCCGTACATCTCGGTGAAGAGCGCGACGACGAACGCCGAGAAGCCGCCCAGCGCGCGCCAGTCGCGCTTCGACTGCGGATGGAAGAAGCTCGCGGCGAAGACGATGAACAGCAGCGAGTTGAAGACGACGAGGAACCAGAGCCCGTAGCCGTAGTCGCTCATCGCGCCTCACCTTCAGCCTCGACCACGATCGTCCCGCGGAGCACCCCCATCTGGCAGGTGAACTCGAACGTACCCGGCGTGGTCGGGGCGAGCTCGACGACGACATCCTGGTACGGCGGCAGCATCGCGCTCTTGCCGAAGGCCGGAAAGACGACTCGCTCCGAGCACGCCGCGGTCTCCTCGCGACGGAACACGAGCTGCAGCGGCTCGCCGACTCGCGCATGCACGATCGCCGGCTCGTAGCCTCCGTGCACGCGAATCCGAACCGCCGTGGCGGCTCGCCGTCGGCCGTTCCGCTTCAGCGTCGTGAGCGCGGCGATCATGGCCGTGCTCAGCGTCCTTCGCGGAGGCTGATCTCGCGGTCGAGCTCGTCGCGCCGGCGCTTCAGGTCGTCGACCGACGGGGGGTCGCCGTCCTCGTCAGCGCCCATGTGCGCGTGCCCGCCCTGGCCGCCGCTCGCGCGGGCGCCGTGCCCGTGGGCGCCGTGCCCGCGGCCGCCGCGCATCATGAACACCATCATGAGCGGGCAGGCGAGGATCAGGAGGAAGAACAGGTACTGACTCATCGGTGTGCTCCTTAACTTCGTTGGTCTTGAAGATGGAGCCGCGCTGTGAAGAATCGACGAAGTTCATCTGTCGGTTCGATGTGCGTCGCCGGCTGGGCAACTCGCCCAGCTTGCTCGCTCCGCCGTCAAAGAGCGCGAGCGGGCAGCGCCGGCAAGGTCACCCGGAAGCGCGAGCCTTTGCCGAGTGCACTGTCGACGTCGACGCGGCCGTCGTGGGCCTTGACGAGCTCCCGGACGATCGAGAGCCCGATCCCCGCTCCGCCGGTGGCACGTGAGCGCGACCGGTCGCTCCGCCAGAAGCGCGTGAAGATGTGCCGAAGCTCATCCGCCGGGATGCCGAGGCCCGTGTCCACTACCTCGAGCACCGCGTTGCCGTCTTCTCGCCGCACCGCGAGCCGCACCTCCCCGGCGTCCGTGTAGCGATGAGCGTTCGCGACGAGGTTCGTCGCGATCTGCTCGAGACGGCTTCGGTCGCCCAGCACCGCCACCGGCTCCGCCTCGACGACGAGTGTGACGGAGCTTCCGTCGAACCTTGGCGCGAACGAGGCGGCGACAGTCCGGGCGACGTCGGCGAGATCGACCGGCCGCTTCTCGAGCAGCATCCCCGGCCGTTCGGCATCGGCGAGTCGTGCGAGGTCGTCGAGCAGTCGCGTCAGCCTGAGAGCCTCGCTGTGCATCGCGTCCAGGTTGTCGGCGCCGGGAAGCACGTCGTCCTGGGCCGCCTCGATCCGCGAGAGCAGCGCGTTCACGGGTGTACGCAGCTCGTGAGCGAGGTCGGCGGCGTTCGCCTTCCGAACCTCCTCTTCGTGCTCGAGCGTCTCCGCGAGACGGTTCAGTGCCCGCCCGAGCGAGACGAACTCCGCCGAGCCGCGAGCGTCGACACGCGCGTCGAGCTCCCCCTGCTCCATTCGCTCGGCCGTCTGGCGGAGGCGGCGCAGTGGGCGGGTCAGCGTCTGGGCGAGCAGCGTTGCGATCAGGAGCGCAGCGGCTATCGCGAAGGCGCCGCTGATCAGGTGGAGGCGGTCGAGCGAGCGCCGGAGATCCTGCTCCTCCGGCGTATAGAGCACGCCGGACACCGGCGAGATCGTGACGCTCCCGACGCGCCGGCCTCCGACGACGAGCGGCGCAGCGGTACGCACGCCGCGCAGGGGATCCGTGAGGACGACGACCCGCTGCCCGACTCGCACCTCGACGTGCAGGTCGTCCAGGGCTGCAAGGTGGCGCAGCGTCGGCTTCGCGCGCGGCCAGCCGCCGGCCTCGGCGTACACGACGGCCGTGATGTCGGCGAAGTGGGAAGCGGAGCGCTCGAGCCGTGCGTGTGCGGTCCGTGCCAGGCGCGGCTTCAAGCCCACGTCACCGAGGACCGTCGCGACGCCGATCGCAAGCACTGCGACGGCAACGAGGGCGAGTGCGAGCCGCGCCCGCAGCCCGAGCCGGTTCATCGCTTTGCGAGCCGGTAGCCGACGCCGAAGACGGTTTCGACGTAGTGCGGCTGCTTCGGATCGTCTTCGATCTTCTTGCGCAGATTCTTGACGTGAGCGTCGATGGTTCGCTCGTAGCCTTCGAACTCGTAGCCCTGGACGTGGTTGATCAGCTCGAAGCGCGAGTAGGCGCGGCCGGGGTATCGCGCGAGCGTCTGTAGAAGCTTGTACTCGTTCGGAGTCAGCTCGACCGGATCGCCACCTTTACGCACCTCATGGCGGACGGTGTCGATCTCGAGCGCCCCGTCGTCGAGCGAGATCACCTCGACGAGTGGCTGGTCGCCGCCGTGGGTTCGGCGAAGGATCGCGCGCACGCGCGCGACGAGCTCGCGTGGCGAGAACGGCTTCGTCAGGTAGTCGTCGGCGCCGATCGCGAGACCCGTCACGCGCTCTTCCTCGGAGGCCTTTGCGGTGAGCATCAGGATCGGGACGTCGGATCGGTCGCGGATCTCACGGCAGATGTCCTCGCCCGAGCGGTCGGGGAGCATCAGGTCGAGGACGACGAGCCCCGGCTTGATGCGCGCGATCAGCGAGAGGCCGTCTGCGGCCGTCCCCGCGACGAAGACGTGGTAGCCGTCCTTTTCGAGGTACGCACGGACGACCTCCTGGACGGAGGAGTCGTCGTCGATGACGACGATCTTCTTGTTCGGCTCGATCGCCATCGCCTCGACGATGCTCCCTACTTATGAATTTTGTATGAAGTTGCCCGAGGTAGGCGGCTGCTACAGGTAGCCCAGGGGATCGACCGGGGATCCGTTGACCCGCACCTCGAAGTGCAGGTGCGGACCGGTCGAGAAGCCCGTCGAGCCGACGTAGCCGATCACCTGCCCTTGCGACACCTGTTGCCCGACGGACGCCGCCAGGCTCGACTGGTGTGCGTAGGCGGTCGCAAGGCCGTTCCCGTGGTCGATCACGATCAGGTTTCCGTAGCCGCCGGAGTAGCCGGCGACGATCACCCGGCCGGACGCGGCCGCGTGGATCGGCGTTCCCGTGCCGACACCGATGTCGAGCCCCGGATGAAGGCTTCCCCAGCGCATCCCGAACGGGCTCGTGATCGGTCCCGAGACAGGCCAGATGAGGCTGGAGGACGGAGACGGCGTCGCCGCCGCAGACGACTGCGACGTGATCGTCGCCGACACCGAGGCGCTTGCCGCACGCAGCGCCTCCGCCTCGGCCACCCACGCGCGCTCGTTCGCCCGCGTGTCGGCGAGTGCGCGCTCGCTGTCGCCGCGAGAGCCCGCGAGCGCGCGTCGGCGCGACACGAGTTGGTCGCGCAGCGCACGCACCTGCTCGGTTCGGTACGCGACGACGCGCGTCGATCCGGCGACGGTGCGCTGGAGCGAGCTCGTGCGTGTGCGTGCCGCCTGCACCCGGACACGCCCCTGCGCAACCTCGGCGACGATCTGTGTGTCTTGATCCGCGATGAAGCCCAGATCGTCGAGCCGGTCGAGCGCATCCTTCAGGCTCGACGCCCCGAGGACGACCTCCACCGTCGACGGCTGCCCGGTCTCGTAGATCTGGACGAGGCGATCGCCGAGACGCGACGTTGCCGTCCGGTACTGAGACTGCAGGAACCGGAGCTCCTCGTCCTGGAGCTCCAACAGCGCATTGATCCGGTCGAGGCGGCGGCGGTGCAGCGCGAGATCCCTCTCGAGGGCGCCGAGCCGGGTCGACACGTTTCCGACGTCCCGCTCGAGGCCCCGGATGCGGGTCGTGAGCGCGCCGATCTGGCCCGTCAGCGCGGCCTCGCGCGCCCGCGCGTGCGCGATCCGGCCGTCGAGCGAGCGGGCGTGCGTGTGGTTTGCCGCCGCGGGCGCGGCGAGCAGGAGGAGTGCAGCGAGCGGCGTGGCGAGCCGGAGAGCTCTCAACCGGGTGGGACGGTCGGGATCATCGCGTACGACGGGATGCCAGCGCCTTACGTCGACGGGATCTCCGCCAGGAGCTTCGCCGGCTCGACGTACATCGCTCGCGTCGGCGGCAGCCAGTAGTCGCGGTACCAGAGCACCTTGCCCTTGTCGATCAAGGCGAAGGCATGGCCCGGCGTGTCTCCGTGCATGCCCTTCCCGAGTGTGTTGAACGCCTCGGACATCGTCCGGTCATCGTCGGCGATCATCGGCGAGCTGATGCCGTACTGCGCGATCGCCTGCTTCAAGTCTCCCGACGAGTCCGGCGTGATCGACACGAGGCTGATACCCCGCTGCTGCAACTGCGCGCCGAACTTCTCGAGGCCCTTGATCTGCTCGAAGCACGCCTGACACATCACGCCCTCCGAGAAGAAGAGCAGCGTCTTGCGCGCGTAGAGCGTCTTCGAGCTGATCGATTGCCCACTCTCGACGTCGCGCTCGGAGAACGCGGGAACATGCGAACCGACCGGAAGGCCGTCACCCTGCGTCGCTCCGATCGCCATCGCATGCGCAGCGCCCGCCGACGTCGTCTGCTTGTTGAATGTGCCCGGCAGGACGAAACTGGCCGCCACGAGAGCGACGACGCCGAGCGCCAAGGTCACGCCCTTCCAGCTCCGCCAGAACGAGCTAGACCGGGTCGACTTCACCGGCGGCACCGCGACTCGCTGCGCGCGCCGCGCCGCCTTTGCCTTCTTTCCGCTCACTGGTATCACCACCTCTTCTGAATATCGCGTAGACAAAGACGCCGACCAACCCAGCGAGGATCGGCAGCGTGACGAAGTTCGGGATGCCGTCGACGTAGGCGGCAACCGAGCGCATCCATGAGCCCATCACCTTCTGAAAGCCGGGCGCCGTGTCAGAGTTCCCGGTCAGCGCGAGGACGATGAAGAGGACGCCGAACGCGGCGAAGATCACCGAGCCCGCCAGCTTCATGACGCCGATACGCTTCGAGTACGAACCGAGGCGCAGCGTCACCCTAGGATCTCGGACGCGCTTCCTCGCCTCGCCGTAGAGAAGCGCCAGCGGGATGAGAGGCGCCATCATTCCGGCGACGTAGGCGAGACCGAGCAGGAGGCCGCCGGCGATCGTGCCGCTCGTTGCCGAGAGCGCGATCGCACCCGCGAGCACCGGTGCACAACATGCGGTCGCGCCGCCGGAGAAGACCCCGAGCCCGAAGACGGAGAGCGTCGAGCCGGTCATCTTCGGCTGCGGCAGGTCGATCGGGAGCATCGTGCCGCGCCAGAGGGCGACGGCGACGCCGATCATCATCAACCCGCCGATCGTGAACATCTGCGGGTGCCATTTCGACACGTATGAGGCGAGCGCTGCGGCGCCGAGCGTGATCGGCAGAACCACCAGCGAGACGCCCGCGACGTAGACGGCGGTGAGCTGCGCCACGCGCAGCCGCTTGCCGCCGCCGATGGCTGCGAGATCCGCGGGCATCATCACGCCCGCGCAGCACGGCGCGAAGAAGGCGACCATCCCAGCGGCAAACGCCGCGGCGAGCGAGCCCGCCATCAAGAGGCTGGTCACAGGCCGAGCTCCTTGCGCAGCCGCTTCTCGGAGAAGCGGCCGTAGGCGACGACGCGCTCGCCGTCGGTGAGGACCGGCAGGAAGGCGAGCGGGATCCCGCGTTCGGCAAGCGCCTGCGCCTCATCGGAATCGACGGAGATCTCGTGCGCCGCGACCCCGAGCGTCGCCAGCACGTCGTGCGCGCGCTCGCAGAAGTGGCAGCCGTCGGTCATGACGAGCGTCAGTGCTGTGGTCGACGTGGCTTGCGACACGTTGAGAAGGTCGTCGTCGGCTGTGAAGGAGACGTGAAGCTCGACGCCGTCGGACCGATGTTCAGTGGTTTCTACGGACCGCGGCTCGAGGTCGGCGCGCCGCCGCTTCACAGGTCCTACACATGGCCCACCTACGGTTGCACGGCTGATGCCGGACGAGCGCTACGCCGTCGCGGCCACATCGAGATGATCTCCTGACGAAAGGAAGCAGAATGGCTGGACGCGCAGTTCTGACCGCCGGTGTCGTTCTCGTAGGGGCGGGCATCCTCGCCGGTGCCCCCGCTGCGGCGCTTCGTTCCCAGCAGGCTGGATGTTCTGCCGAGGCCGGGACGAAGATCGAGAGTGCCGGGATGTACCGGTTCGCCTTGCATTTTGGAGCGGCCGAACGGATGTACACGCTCGCCGAGGTTCGCAAGTTGCATCCCGCAACAGGGGAGGTAATGGTCGGCGGCGCGATGATGTCGATGCCGGCGATGGGCATGAACGCAAATACCCGTCACGTCGAAGTCCAGATCTGCAAGAGCGCAACGGGGAGCGTCCTCAAGGACGCCATGCCTGGGATCACGATGACCGACCTTGCAAATGGGGCAACGCTCAAGGTTCCCGTTGCGAAGATGCAAGGCGTTCACGCGACGTCAGGCGACATCCACTTCGGCAACAACGTGACCATCAAGCCCGGACATCGGTACCGGGTGGACGTCCGGGTCATGGCGGTGAGGGCGCGCTTCGTCGTCAAGGCGGGCTGATCGACTCGGCGCGCGCCGCCGGCGCCGCCGCTAGACGATCACGCGGTACACCTGGAACACCTCGGCGTACTCGCGGTTCACGTTGATGCCGTGCATCCGGGCGAGGTTCTGCACGTACTCGGCGTTCGCGTAGCGCCGGTGCTGCTGCGACGCGTACTTCTCGAG
>JANMWV010000406.1:0-8814 GCA_031394165.1 Actinomycetes bacterium | reverse complement strand
GCCGCGGTCGCGCAACGGCACGACGCGCACGCTGTGCGCGGAATCCGGCGCCTCGACCATCACCCCGTTGCCTGCGTAGATGGCGACGTGGTGCACGAAGCGCTGCGTGCCGTAGAACACGAGGTCGCCGGGCCGGAGATCGGTGCGCGCGACGGGAGTCCCGTACCGGAACTGGGGGTCGGCGTCGCGCGGGATCGTCAGGCCGTGCGTGCGGAAGACGTCCCACACGAGCCCGGAGCAGTCGAAGCCCCACGCCGAGAGGCCGCCCCAGAGGTAGCGGACACCGACGAAGCGCTTCGCCTCGGCGACGATCGACGCGCCGGTCGGGTCTCTCGCGCCGAGGGCGGCGCTCGCGAGCGTCCCGTAGCCGTCCGGCGACCGCACGACGGCCCGTCCTGCACTGTCGGTGCGGATCCACGGCAGGCGCGTCCCGTAGCTGAGCGCGAGCGTGCGCCCGCTGTTCAGCCGGAGCAGCGCCGAGCGTGCGACGACCGTCTCGCTCGGGCCGGTTTCGTCGTAGCCCGTCCGCAGTTGCGATACCGGCAGCCACCCGGGATACCCGTGCGGGTCCTGCGGGTCGGGCTCGTCGCGCACCGCGACCCTCGCCCAGCTGCCGCTGCGGGCGAGCACCGTCACGGTCTGCGCGTACAACGCCTGCGTCTGCACGTGCGCGTCGAGCCAGACGCGCAGCGCGGTGGTTGCAAGGTTGCGGTTCCACGCGCCGAGGTCGACCGGGTTCGTCGTCGAGGGACGGTCGATCGCGCGGTAGAGGTTCGGCGCCTTCCAGAGCGTCGCGACCGTGACGTCCACCGTCGCGCGGTCCCCCGGCTTCAGCGCGGCGCCGGCTGGAGCGGCGAGTGCCAGACCGGCGGCTACGACGGCGAGAGCGCGCACACGATCATGGTGCCAAAGATCACCCGGTGCCGAAGATCACTCGGTGCCGAAGATCACTCGGCGACGGAACGCAGCGGCGCGTCGAGGAAGTCGTCCCGCGGCACGAGCGAGCCGCCGGTGAGCCACGAGAGCGCGGAGAGCCGGCGCACCTGCACGTGCACCGCGTCGGGGTCGTCCTGCTCGTGCTCGGCGCGGTAGGCGCGGATCCACGCGCGCGCCTCGTCGTCGGAGGACGCCTTGCCCCGCGGCACGCCGTCGACGAGCAGCTCGTACCGCGGCATTCCTCAGCCGCCGGCTGCGACGTACTGGGCGCGAGCGCCTTCCTTCAGGACGGCCTGTGCTGCCGCGAGCCGCGCGAGTGGGACGCGATACGGCGAGCAGCTGACGTAATCGAGCCCGAGCCGGTGACAGAACTCGACCGAGTGGGGGTCGCCACCGTGCTCGCCGCAGACGCCGAGCTTGATCTCCTGCTTCACGCCGCGTCCGCGCTCGACCGCGATGCGCATCAGGTCGCCAACGCCGCCCTGGTCGAGCGTCTCGAACGGATTGCTCTCGATCACGCCCTCCTCGAGGTAGAAGGTGAGGAACTTCCCTTCTGCGTCGTCGCGCGACATGCCGAGCGTCGTCTGCGTGAGGTCGTTGGTGCCGAAGGAGAAGAAGTCGGCATGCTCGGCGATCTCGTCGGCGCGCAGCGCGGCGCGCGGCAGCTCGATCATCGTGCCGCAGAGGTATTCGATCTCCGGCGCTTCTTCCGCCATCACCTCGACGGTCAGCTCACGCAGCAGGCGCAGCTCCTCGGCGAAGCCGACGAGCGGATGCATGATCTCGACGAGCGGCGCTTCGCCCGTGCGGGCCTGCACCGCCTTCGCGGCGCCTGCGATCGCGCGCACCTGCATCTCGTAGATCTCGGGCCACTGGATGCCGAGGCGGCAGCCGCGCGTGCCGAGCATCGGGTTGGCCTCGGTGAGCGCCTTGATCCGCTGGCGCATGCGCTCGTCGGTGGCCTCCTCGAGCGGCGGCAGGAACTCGTGCAGCGGCGGATCGAGCAGGCGGATCGTCACCGGCAGGCCCGCCATCACCTCGAAGATCGCCTCGAAGTCGGCCTGCTGGAACGGCAGCAGCCGCTCGAGGGCGGAGCGGCGGCCTTCCTCGTCGCCCGCGAGGATCATCTCCTGCACGATGCGCAGCCGCTCCTCGCCGAAGAACATGTGCTCGGTGCGGCACAGGCCGATGCCCTGCGCGCCGAACTCGCGCGCCTTTGCCGCATCCTCCGCGTTGTCGGCGTTCGCACGCACCTTCAGCCGTCGCACGTCGTCCGCCCAGCCGAGGACCGTCTCGAAGTCTTCGTTGATGTGCGGCGGCACGAGTGCGACCTCGCCGACGATCACGCGGCCCGTGCCGCCGTCGATCGTGATCGTGTCGCCGACGCGCAGCTCGTGCGACCCGATCCGCACGGTCTTTGCGTCGGCGTCGATCGTCAGGCCCTCGCAGCCGGCGACGCACGGCTTGCCCATCCCGCGCGCGACGACTGCTGCATGCGACGTCATGCCGCCGTGCGCAGTGAGCACACCCTTCGCCCAGATCATCCCGTGGATGTCGTCGGGGCTCGTCTCCCAGCCCACGAGGATCACAGACTCGCCCGCGCGTCCGCGCTCCTCCGCCGTGTCGGCGTCGAGCACGATCGCACCGCAGGCCGCGCCGGGCGACGCATTCAGTCCGCGCGCCGCGACCTCGATCTCGGCGGCCGGATCGAGCATCGGATGCAGCAGCTGGTCGAGCTGGACCGGGTCGATGCGCGCGATCGCCTCCTCGCGCGAGATCAGCTCTTCGCTCGTCATGTCGACCGCCGCTTTCAGCGCCGCCGCAGCAGTGCGCTTCGCCGAGCGCGTCTGCAGGAGATAGAGCCGGCCGTCCTCGATCGTGAACTCGATGTCCTGCACGTCGCGGTAGTGCTGCTCGAGCCGCGTCATCGTGTCCATCAACTGGTCGTAGGCCTCGGGCAGCCGCTCGCGCATCTCCTCGATCGGCTGCGGCGTGCGAATCCCTGCGACGACGTCCTCGCCCTGCGCGTTCACGAGGTACTCGCCGTACAGCGCATGCTCCCCGGTCGACGGGTCACGTGTGAAGCACACGCCCGTCGCCGAGCGGTCGCCCTTGTTGCCGAACACCATCTGCATGACGTTCACCGCGGTGCCGATCTCGTCGTCGATCCCGTAGGTTCGCCGGTACACCTGCGCACGCGGGTTTTGCCACGACTGGAAGACCGCGAGCACGGCGCGGCGCAACTGCTCGCGCGCGTCCTGCGGAAAGTCATCGCCCGTCTCCTGCCGGTAGATCGCCTTGAATGTCTCCACGAGCTGCGCGAGATCCTCGGCCGACAGATCGACGTCGAGCTGCACGCCACGCTCCCGCTTCAGGTCGCCGAGCGCCTGCTCGAAGCGCTGACCGTCGATGCCGTCGACGACCTCCCCGTACATCTGCATCAGCCGGCGGTACGAGTCTCGTGCGAAGCGCGCGTTGCCTGTCGCCCTCGCCAGGCCCTCGACTGCAACGTCGTCGAGGCCGAGGTTCAGGATCGTGTCCATCATTCCCGGCATCGACACTGCGGCGCCCGAACGCACGGAGACGAGCAGCGGGTCCTCGCCGTCGCCGAAGCGCTTGGCCGCCTGCTTCTCGAGCCGCGCGATGTGCTCCCCGATCTCCTCGTCGAGCCCGGCCGGCAAGCCGCCCTCGCGCATGTATGCCCGGCACGCATCCGTCGTGATCGTGAAGCCGGCAGGCACCGGCACCCCGAGCTGCGTCATCTCCGCGAGACCGGTGCCCTTGCCACCCAGCAGCTCGCGGCCGCCCTCGGAGGAGTAGTCGAACGCGTAGACGAAGCGGGTCACGGGCGCGAATAGTGTCACAGATCTGCCGCTGAACTCCCCGCTGTCGCGCGGCGCCGCCGCGAGCGGAACTCCGCGAGCCAGGCGACGGCGCGCAGGCCGATCCAGATCGGCGTCAGCAGCACGTAGAAGACGAAGTCGGCGACGACGAGGATCGACAGCCAGAGCACCCAGTAGCGCAGCGGGATGGGCGGCTTCTCTCTCACGTGCGTGCCGTCTCGTCACGCCGCTCTTCGAGCGTCCGCAGCACGCGGTGCGCCGTCTCTTCGATCGAGAGCTCGGAGATGTCGATCACCGGACAGCCGAGCTTCCGCTGCAGCTTCGTCGCCTGCTCCAGCTCGTCGTAGATCTCCATCAGCTCCGCGTACTGGCGGTTGCGCGCGCCCATCGTGCGGACGCGGGCACGGCGGATCTCCACGAGCCGGTTCGGGTCGATCGTCAGGCCGACGATCTTCCGGCTGTCCACCTCGAAGAGCTCTTTCGGCGGCTCGATCCCCTTCACGACGGGAACGTTCGCGGCCTTGTGGCCGAGGTAACCGAGGTAGATCGAGAGCGGCGTCTTCGACGTGCGCGAGACGCCGACGAGCACGAGGTCGGCGTCGTGGAGACCGCGGCCGGCGCCGTCGTCGAAGCGCACGGCGAACTCGATCGCCGCCATGCGCTTGAAGTACGCCGAGTTGAGCGGCGGCCGCGAGCCAGGTGTCATCTTCGCCGCCATGCCGGAGACGCGCGCGACGGCGTCGATCGGCTGGCCGAGCAGGTCGCAGTAGTGAAGCTTCGCGCGCCGGCAGAGCGTGCGCATCGCGTCGCGCATGTTGGGCTGCACGAGGGTGTAGACGACGACGGCGGGGCGCCCCTTCATCCGGTTGACCGCGAGCTGGAGATCGTCCTCGGACTCGATGCGCGGGTGGCGGATCTCGACGAACTCCTGATCCGGGAACTGCGCCTCGAGCGCCGTCACGAGGCGGGCGGCCGTCTCGCCCGTCGCGTCGGAGACGACGTGGAGCTCGACCGGGGTCTGCGCGGGAGCCATCGCAGCGGACCCTAGCCCGCGGCGATCAGGTGCACGCGGGCTTCCGTCAGCCGGACGAAGTCGTCGGGCGCGAGCTCGATCTGGAGGCCGCGCCGCCCGGCGCTGACCATGATCCTCTCGTGGTCGCGCGCCGAGGCGTCGAGGTGCGTCGGCAGCTTCTTCCGCTGGCCGAGGGGGCTGATGCCGCCCAGCACGTAGCCCGTCGTGCGCTCGGCCTGCGTCCGGTCGGCCATGCGGGCGCGCTTGCCGAGCGCCTTCAGGTCGAGCTGAGTTGCCACCGGGACGCACGCCACGTTCAGCGTGCCGTCCACCGACACGACGAGGGTCTTGAAGACGCGCGTAGGATCGACGCCGAGCTTCTCGGCCGCCTCGAGGCCGTACGACTCCGTCGCCGGATCGTGCGCGTACTCGTGCAGGCGGAACTCGATCCCGGCCCGCTCGGCCGCCGCGACTGCAGGGGTCGACGCCACGCGTTCCAGCCTAACCAGCCCGCTCGGTAACCTCACCCGCGATGGCGGAGAACACCGAGGCCGTGACCATGGACAAGATCGTGTCGCTCTGCAAGCGGCGCGGCTTCGTCTTCCCGTCGTCGGAGATCTACGGCGGGCTCGGCTCGACCTTCGACTACGGCCACTACGGCGTGCTGATGAAGAACAACATCCGCGCGCAGTGGCTGCGGACGATGCTCCAGGAGCGGGACGACATGGTCGCGCTCGACTCGGCCGTGATCCTCAACCCGAAGGTCTGGGAGGCGTCGGGCCACGTCGCCGGCTTCAGCGACCCGCTCGTGGACTGCCGCACGTGCAAGCTGCGCTTCCGCGCCGACCGGCTGGAGGACTCGCAGTGCGGGAAGCGGCCGAGCAAGCGCGCGGGCGAGGACGCGCAATGCGATCTCACGGAGGCGCGGCAGTTCAATTTGATGTTCTCGACGCAGGTCGGTGCGATGGAGGACGCGAGCTCGATGGCGTACCTCCGCCCCGAGACGGCGCAGGGCATCTTCATCAACTTCAAGAATGTGATGCAGCTGGCGCGCCGCAAGCCGCCGTTCGGGATCGCGCAGACGGGCAAGTCGTTCCGCAACGAGATCACGCCCGGCAACTTCCTCTTCCGCGTGCGCGAGTTCGAGCAGATGGAGATGGAGTACTTCGTGCCGCCCGACGAGGCGCAGCAGTGGTACGAGTACTGGCTCGAGCAGCGCTTCCAGTGGTATCTCGATCTCGGCCTGCGACGGAGCAAGCTGCGCATCCGCGAGCACGAGGCGGAGGAGCGCTCGCACTATTCGAGCGGTACGAGCGACATCGAGTACCTCTACCCCATGGGCTGGCTGGAGCTCGAAGGCGTTGCGAACCGTGGCGACTTCGACCTGACCCAGCACACGGAGAGCTCGGGCACGAAGCTCGAGTGGGTCGGTGAAGGGGGCGAGCGCTACACGCCGCACGTGATCGAGCCGGCGGTGAGCATCGAGCGGATCTTCGTCGCGATGCTCGTCGACGGCTACGACGAGGAGGTCGTCGCCGACCGCGACCGCACGGTGCTGCGGCTGCATCCGCAGATCGCGCCGGTGAAGGCGGCGATCCTGCCGCTCGTCGCGAAGAACGGCGACATGGTCGCGAAAGCGCGCGCGTTGCAGGCCGAGCTGCGCAACCGGCACATGGTCGAGTACGACGACGGCGGCCAGATCGGTCGCCGCTACCGGCGTCAGGACGAGATCGGCACGCCGTGGGCGTTCACGATCGACGACCAGACATTGGAGGACAATTCAGTAACAGTGCGCGAGCGCGACTCCCTCTCGCAGGAGCGCCTGCCGCTCGCCGGCGTTCGCGGCTGGCTCGAGGACGCGCTCGAGCGGCCGTGGGTCTCGCCTAAGACTCAGTAGGGGCACCGCGCTCGAGCAGCCGCTCGTTCGGCGCGAAGCCGAGCTTCTCGTACAGCGTGTGGGCGTCGCGCGTGTGGAGCACCCAGCGCCGGCCCGCGAACGGCCCGCGCTCGACGATCTCGCGGGCGAGCTCTACGCCGAGCCCGCGTCCGCGATGGTCGTCGAGCACGTAGACGTCGGCGAGGTAGACGAAGCCGGCGGCGTCGCAGTCGACCGCGCGGGCGAAGCCGACCTGGCGTCCGTCCTCGTAGAGGCCGACGACGTGGTCGCTCGCGTCGATCAGCGCGTCCTGGCGCTCGCGCGACCGGCCCTTCGCCCAGTACGACTCGCCGCCGAGGTAGGCGTGCACCGCGTCGCGGTCGAGCCGCGCGCGGTCGTCGTCCAGCTCGTAGCCCTCGCCGAGGTCCCGCTTCACGCGCTCAGTGTCCGCAGGCGGAAGCCACCGTGGTACTCGTACGACGTCATGATCACCTTCAGCGCGTCGCGGCTCGCCCGTTCGCCGAGGCCGGCGCCGGCGGCGTCCGCGAGCGGGCTGCCGAGCAGCACCTCGATGCCGCGGATCCCCTCGGGGCTGAGCCCGAGCGCCTCGGTGCGGGACGCGCACGCTGCGCAGATCGCACCGCCGGCGCGCGGCGAGTAGCCGACGAGCGTCACGCCCGCCTCGCCGCACTCGGCGCAGCTCGTCAGATGCGGCAGGTAGCCCGAGAGCCAGAGCAGCTTGAGCTGGAACGAGAGCACGAGCGGATCGAGCGCGGGCCGCGCGGTCGTGACGGCTGTCTCGTCGAGAACGTCGAGGAAGCGGGTCAAAGCGGTGAACGCGCGCTCGTTCGCCTCCTGCTCGGTGAAGAGGCGCAGCATCGCCTCGGCGCCGATCAGGCCGACCGAGAGGCGGTAGTAGTCCTCGCGCGACGCGCTGTGCGGGCGCACGAGCTCGGCGCCGGTGACCGTCTGCAGCTCGCCCGTGCCCTCGTGGAGCATCAGGGCGACGTGCGAGAGGGGCTCGAGGCGGGCCCCGAAGCGCGACTTCGTCTTGCGCACGCCCTTGGCGACCGCCCCGACCCGGCCCCGGTCGAGCGTGTACAGGTGGAGCACGCGGTCCGCCTCGCCCAGCCGGAACGACCGGAGGACGACGGCCTCGGTCTTGTAGGAGCGGGAGGCCATGCCCGATTCAGGCTAGCGAGGGGAACGGATCGTGCGGCTCGCGCGTTCTACCTGCCGATGCCCAGAATCCAGATGTACAGCACCCGCTGGTGCGGCTACTGCGTCCGCGCGAAGGCGCTCCTCGACGGCAAGCACCTCGCCTACGAGGAGATCCACCTCGACGACGATGCCGGTTTCCGCCAGACGCTCCACGACCTCACCGGTGGCTCGACCGTGCCGCAGATCCTGATCGACGGCACGCCGATCGGCGGCTACACGGAGCTCTGGCGTCTCGACCGCGAGGGCGCGCTCGACGCGCTGCTCGCCGCCTGAATCTCTGGCTGGCAGCTCGGGCAGAACGAGGTTCCGCGGCCGCCGACCCGTGACTTCGCGATCGGCGTGCCGCACCGGTCGCACGGCTCGCCGCCGCGGCCGTACACCTTGAACTCGTCCTGCATCGAGCCGCTCGCATAGACGTTGTCGCCGAGATCGGCGCCCTGACGCGCGATCCCCTGTTCGAGCGCCGCGCGCACCGCGCGGTGCAGGCGGCGCAGCTCGTTCTTGTCGAGGCTCTCGGCGGGCCGCAGCGGATGGATGCGCGCGCGCCACAGCGCTTCGTCGACGTAGATGTTCCCCATGCCCGCAAGCGTGCGCTGGTCGAGGAGGGCCGCCTTGATCGGGGCGCGGCGCTTCGCCAGCCGCGCGCCGAGCCGCGCTGTCGTGAAGCGCGTGTCGAGCGGCTCGTCGCCGAGGCGCGGCGCGAGATACGCGTCGAGCTTCCCCGGCTCGAGGAGGAGCCAGGTGCCGAAGCGGCGGACGTCGCGGTAGGCGACGTCGGTGCCGTCGTCCAGCCGAACGAGCGCACGCCGGTGCGGATCGTCGTCGACGCCCGAGCTGCTGTGCAGGAGACCCCCGGTCATCCGGAGGTGGATCAGCAGGACACGGTCGGTCTCGAAGCGGACGATGAGGTACTTGCCGCGGCGCTC
>JANMWV010000405.1:0-20508 GCA_031394165.1 Actinomycetes bacterium | reverse complement strand
CGACGACGAGGAGCGACCGGAGGCTTTCCGCTGCCGTGCTCAGAGTGCGTCTCGCAGCGCCTGCGCCGCAGCGTCGGGCGCGACCGGGTTGAAGTAGACCCCGGAGCCGATCTCGCCCGCGGCGACGTAGCGCGGCACGCCCTGCGCGCGCCACGGCGTGACGATCTCGACGTGCAGCCGCGCTTCGGGCCAGTCGCCCCCGTCGAACGGGCGCTGGTGGATCCAGAGCATGTAGGGCGTCTCCGCGTCGAACAGCCGGTCGAGCCGCTCGAGCACGTCGACGAGGAGCGTCGCCAATGCGTCGCGGCCGTTGTCGTCGAGCGAGGGGAGGTCCGGGACGTGGGCATCCGGCGCGAGGCGCAGCACGTACGGGAAGATCGGCGCTTCCGGCACCCAGGCGCGCCATCCGGGCGCTTCGGCGACGAGGCGATTCCCGGGATGCTCACCCAGCCGCGAGCCGCGGACGAGCTCGGCGAGCGGCAGCGTCGGGACGAAGTCGAAGGCATAGATCTGCCCGTGTGGATGCGCGATCGTCGCGCCGACTTCGGCACCGCGGTTCTCGAAGACGAGCACGTAGGCGATATCGGGACGAGCGCCGAGCGCAGCGGTGCGTTCCGCCCACAGGTCGACGACCTTGCGTGCGCCCTCGACGCCGAGCGACCAGAACGTCGCGTCGTGGTCGGATGTGTAGAGCACGACCTCGCAGCGCTCGTTCGGCATCGCCGGCCAGCGGTTGGCGAACCAGCGCACGTCGTAGTCCTCCGGCGCCTCGAGCCCACCGGGGCAGAACGGGCAGCCCACCGACGGGAGGTTCGGCCGGTCCTGGCGGGAGTCCACGACGTACGTCGTCGCGCCGGTCAGCTCGTCGGTGCGCAGGTCGCCGGTCGTCGAGCTCATGCGGCTCCGGCAACGTTGCGGCCGCGGCGCATCGGCGCGATCACGACGCGCTCGACGTGCTCGCCGATGGCGGCCCGCGCCTCCACGTCGAGGCCGGGGTCGGAGACGAAGACGTCGACCTCCGACAGGTCGGCGATCTTGCTGAGCCCGCGCACGCCCCACTTGGTGTGGTCGGCGACGAGCACGATCTGCCCCGCGGCCGCGACGAGGGCGCGGTCGGTCTCCGCCTCCAGCAGGTTGGGCGTGGTCAGGCCCAGGTCGACGCTGATGCCGTGGACGCCGATGAAGAGCACGTCGATGTGGAGCGAGCGCACGGTCGTCACCGCGATCGGTCCGACGAGCGCGTCCGACGGGGTGCGCACACCACCGGTGAGGACGACGGTGAGGTCCGGTCGCGACTCCCGGTGCAGCACGTTCGCGACCTGGATCGAGTTCGTGACGACGGTCAGATCCGAGATACCGGAGAGGTGATGGGCGAGCCGCCAGGTCGTCGTGCCGCCGGTGAGACCGATCGACTGGCCGGGCTCGACGAGACGCGCCGCCGCGCGCGCGATCGCTTCCTTCTCCCGCAGCTGCCGGTGCGACTTCGTCTCGAATCCGGGCTCGTCGGCGCTCAGGCCACCGCGGAGGGTGGCGCCGCCGTGGACTTTCTCGAGCAGGCCGGCGCCCGCGAGGGAGTCGAGGTCGCGGCGGATCGTCATCTCCGAAACGCCGAGCAGCTCGGTCAGCGCGCTGACGCGGACGGCGCCTCGACGGCGGATCTCCTCGATGATCAGCTTGTGACGTTGGGCCGCGAGCATGGACTACTTGGAGGTCGGGGTCCGCACAATACTCAACGCTACCGCACATAATCCGCCAAATGCAAGGCGATGCGGCTATCCCTTCCTGCGACTGCGTTTCAGGCCTTTTCGGTGCCACTTGACAGACGAGTGCCGAACATGTCAGTGTCCAATTCGCAGTCGCACATGTTCGATCGTGTGCCGTTTCTGCGACCACGAGTCCGAGGATTAGGAGGATCTCATGCCGGACGAAGACTCCCCGAAGCTCGATCCGGAGGAGCTTGGAAACAGGCAACTGACCCGGCGCGGCCTGCTTGCCGCCGCGGGCGCAGGCGGCGCTGCCGCCGCGTTCGGCCTCTCGAGCGCTCGGGCGTACGGAGCTGCGCCCGCCGCCTGGCTCGAGAGCCTCGCCGGCACCGTCACGTTCGGCTCCAACGGATCCGACCCGGTGCCGAAGAAGGCCTACGCCGACGTCTTCAAGGCGTTCACCAAGAAGACCGGCACGAAGGTCGCCGTCAACACCGTCGACCACAACACGTTCCAGGAGCAGATCAACACGTACCTCCAGGGACGGCCGCAGGACGTGTTCACGTGGTTCGCCGGCTACCGGATGCAGTTCTTCGCGCAGAAGGGCCTGCTACAGCCGATCGACGACGTCTGGGCGACGCTCAAGCCGCAGTTCTCCGCCGGCATGCAGCAGGCGTCGAAGGGCCTCGACGGGCACTTCTACTTCGTACCGATCTACAACTACCCGTGGGTCGTGTTCTATCGCAAGAGCCTCTTCGCCAAGAACGGCTACACGGTTCCGAAGACGTGGGACCAGTTCATGGCGCTTGCGAAGAAGATGAAGGCCGACGGCTTGACGCCGCTCGCGTTCTCGGACAAGGACGGCTGGCCCGCGATGGGCACGTTCGACATCCTGAACATGCGGATCAACGGTTACGACTTCCACGTCCGCCTGATGGCGGGCAAGGAATCGTGGAACAGCGGGAAGGTCAAGGCCGTCTTCAACCAGTGGCGCGAGATCCTGCCGTACACCTCGCAGGGCGCACTCGGCCTCACGTGGCAGGAAGCGGCGCAGCAGATGGTCACCAAGCAGGCCGGCATGTACTTCCTCGGAACCTTCGCCGGTCAGCAGGCGACGGACCCCGCCGATCACGCCGACCTCGACTTCTTCGCGTACCCGGGGATCAACTCGGCGCACGGGCAGGACGCGATCGACGCGCCGATCGACGGCTTCCTCATGTCGAAGAAGGCGAAGAACACCGCCGGTGCAAAGCAGCTGCTCACCTTCCTCGGCAGCGCGGCGGCGGAGAACGTCTACCTCAAGTCCGATGCCAACGACGTCGGTGCGAACAACGGCGCCAGCACTGCGCACTACAACCCCCTCCAGAAGAAGTCCGCACAGCTGATCGCGGGCACGAAGCACATCGCGCAATACATGGATCGCGACACGCGGCCCGACTTCGCGTCGACCGTGATGATCCCGGCACTCCAGCAGTTCCTGAACAAGCCGGACGACGTCAACGGCCTTGTCAGCAGCATTCAGAAGCAGAAGAAGGCGATCTTCGGATCGTGATGTAGGTCAACGCGGTGGCAATCGACATCGCAGCGAGCACACCAGCGGGCGGCGCGCGTCGAAAGGCGCGCGCCGTCCGCCTCTCGACGCGCGACCGCATCGCCGTCGGGGTCATGGTCGGCGTGCCCGCGCTCGTCGTCGGCGCCTTCGTCTGGTTCCCGACGATCGCGTCGATCATCCTCTCGTTCACGAACTGGGACGGCATCGGCGGTGTGGGCACCGCGCACTGGGTCGGGACGCAGAACTACCGGCAGATTGCGACGATCTACCCACCGTTCTGGCCGGCGGTGCAGCACAACGCGATCTGGCTCGGCTTCCTGGCGTTCGTCGCGACGCCGTTCGGGCTCTTCCTCGCCTACCTGCTCGACAAGGAGATCCGCGGCTCCCGGATCTACCAGAGCATCTTCTTCCTGCCCGTCGTCCTCTCGTTCGCGATCATCGGCTTCATCTGGCAGCTGATCTACTCGCCGACCCAGGGTCTGATCAACAACGTCTTCGGCAACCCGGCCCACGGGCACGTGATCGACTGGTTCGGCAATCCGAAGCTCAACCTCTGGGCGATCCTCGTCGCCGTCGGCTGGCGGCACGTCGGCTACATCATGGTCCTGTACCTCGCGGGCCTGAAGGCGCTCGATCCGTCGTTGCGCGAGGCGGCGGCGATCGACGGCGCCGGCGAATGGCACGCGTTCCGCACGGTCGTCTTCCCGGCTCTCCGGCCGATCAACATCGTGATCGTCGTCGTGACGGTGATCGAGGCGCTGCGCGCGTTCGACATCGTCTACATCGTCAACCGGGGACGGAACGGGCTCGAGCTCCTGTCCGTGCTCGTCACGGACAACATCATCGGCGAGGCCAGCCGAATCGGCTACGGCTCTGCGATCGCCGTGATCCTGATCGCGGTCTCGATCATCCCGATCATCGTGTTCGTCGTGAACAGCCTCAACGAGAGCAAGGCGTGACGAGCGCGGCGGCCACCGTCCACTCGTCGACTCCGGCCAGGCGCCGGCCGCTGCGCCTGCCGCGCGTCGCGCTGCACGCCTTCCTCGTGGTGACCGCCCTCCTCTGGCTCGCACCGGTTGCCTGGGCGGTGTTCACGTCGTTCCGCCCGTATGGCGACACGGCGAAGTACGGCTACGTCTCGATCCCGCACTCGTTGAGCATCTCGAACTTCCGGAACGCCTGGGCGCAGGGGCAGATTCCGCAGCACTTCTGGAACTCGATGATCGTGACGATCCCGGCGATTTTCTTGATCCTGCTCTTCGCGGCTTCTGTTGCCTTCGTCGTCTCGCGCTACAGCTTCTGGTTCAACGTGCCCGTGCTTGTCTTCTTCATGGCCGCGAACCTGCTGCCGCAGCAGGTGATCATCACGCCGCTGTACGAGCTGTACCTCCGCATCCCGCTGCCCGGCTGGATCAGCAACGGCAGCGGGCTGATGTACGACTCGTTCTTCGGGTTGATCGCGATCAACGTCGCATTCCAGACCGGCTTCTGCACGTTCGTGCTCTCGAACTACATGAAGACGATTCCGGCATCGCTCGGAGAGGCGGCGCGCGTCGACGGGGCCGGTGTCGTCCGGCAGTTCTTCGGGATCATCCTGCCGCTCACCAAGCCCGCGCTCGCGGCGCTCGCCACGCTCGAGTTCACGTGGATCTACAACGACTTCCTCTGGGCGGTCGTGCTGATGAGCTCGGGCGACAAGCGCCCGATCACCTCGTCGCTCACCGATCTGCAGGGAACGTTCTTCACCGACAACAACCTGATCTCGGCCGCGTCGGTGCTGGTGGCGCTGCCGACGATCGCCCTCTTCCTCGCGCTCCAGCGGCAGTTCATCAGTGGGTTGACGCTCGGGGCGAGCAAGGGATGAGCACGCGGATCGCGTTCGTCGGCGCGGGCAGCGTCGTCTTCACGAAGAACCTGCTGGGGGACATCCTGGCGCTGCCGGCGTTGCGTGACGTCGAGATCGCGCTGCACGACATCGACGCCGACCGCTTGGGCACCGCCGAGGCGATGGCGCACTGGGTCGCACGCGAGCGCGACGCCCGCCCGCACATCACCACGCATCACGATCGGCGCGCTGCACTCGACGGCGCGGACTTCGTGCTGAACATGGTGCAGATCGGCGGGCACGAGGCGACGCTCAGGGACTTCGAGATCCCGGCGCGGTACGGCATCCGCCAGACGATCGGCGACACGCTCGGCATCGGCGGGATCTTCCGCACGCTTCGGACCGCGGACCACATGCTCGCGCTCGGCAACGAGCTGGCCGAGCTCGCGCCGAACGGCTGGCTCCTCAATTACACGAACCCGATGGCGATGCTCTGCCAGCTCGTGTACCAGGGCACGCCGACGCAGAACGTCGTCGGGCTCTGCCACTCGGTGCAGTTCACGGTCGAGGACCTCTCCGGGCTCGTCGGTGTCCCTCACGACGAGGTCACCTACCTCTCGGCCGGGATCAACCATCAGGCCTTCCTCCTGCGCTTCGAGCACCGGGGCGAGTCGCTGTACCCGTTGCTCGACGAGCGCATCGCAGGCGATCCCGAGCTGCAGCGACGGTTCAGGGTCGCTCTCTACCGGCGCTTCGGCTACTTCCCAACCGAGTCGAGCGAGCACGCGGCGGAGTACGTGCCCTGGGTGATGCGGCACGACGAGGAGCTGGAGCGGTTCCGCACGCCCGTCGGCGAGTACATCCGGCGCAGCGAGGAAAACCTCGTCGAGTTCGCGCGCGTCAAGGAGGCGCTCGCGCGCGGTGAGGTGATGGCGCTCGAGCGATCCAACGAGTACGCCGCGACGATCGTGAACTCGATGGTGACGGGCGAGCCGAGCGTCATCTACGGCAACGTCGCGAACGACAACCTGCTGCCGGGGCTCCCGCAGGGCACGTGTGTCGAGGTGCCCTGCGTCGTCGATGCGACGGGGCTACGGCCGACCCCGGTGCCCGAGTACCCGGCGCACCTTGCGGCCCTGAACCGCACGTACGCGAACGTGGTCGAGCTGACCGTCCGCGCCGTGCTCGAGGGCCGGCCGGAGTACGTGCGCATCGCGGCGCTGCTCGACCCGAATACGTCGGCGACGCTGACCCTTGACGAGGTCGACGCGCTCTGCGACGAATTGACCCAGGCACACGGCGACTTGATCCCGGCGGCGTTGCGGAGCACCGGGATCCAGGAGAGGGTGGGAGTCGGATGAGCGCGATCAAGCTCGACGCAGTCACGAAGGTCTACGCGAACGGCGTCAAAGCGGTCGGCGGCGTCGACCTGGAGATCGGCGACGGCGAGTTCGTCGTGCTCGTCGGCCCGTCGGGCTGCGGCAAGTCCACGCTCCTGCGAATGATCGCCGGGCTCGAGGACATCACGGAGGGCACGGTCCTGATCGGCGAGGTCGACGTCACCGACATGCCGCCGCAGCAGCGCGACATCGCGATGGTCTTCCAGAACTACGCGCTGTATCCGCATATGACGGTGCGGCAGAACCTCGCCTACGGGCTGCGGCTGCGCAAGCTGCCGAAGGCCGAGTGGACGCGGCGCGTCGACGAGGCCGCAAAGACGCTTGGTCTGGACGACTTGCTCGACCGCAAGCCGGCAGCGCTCTCCGGCGGTCAGCGCCAGCGCGTCGCCATGGGTCGCGCGATCGTGCGCGAGCCGAAGGCGTTCCTGATGGACGAGCCGCTGTCCAACCTCGACGCCAAGCTGCGCGTCTCGATGCGCGCCGAGCTCGCCAAGCTGCACGAACGGCTCGGCGTCACGACCGTCTACGTGACGCACGACCAGGTGGAGGCGATGACCCTGGGCCAGCGCGTCGCCGTGCTGCGCGACGGCTCGCTGCAGCAGGCCGACACGCCGCAGAACCTCTTCCACCACCCGGAGAACCTGTTCGTCGCCGCGTTCATCGGCTCCCCGTCGATGAACCTGATCGATGCGCAGCTCACGGACGGGCGCGTGTCGTTCGCGGGCGTCGGCTTCGCGCTCCCGGAATCGTCACCGGCCGCGGGAGCACGGGGCGAGGTGATCCTCGGCATCCGTCCGACCGACTTCGCCCACGCCGAGACCGCCGACGCCGACCTGCCACGTATCCGTGTGCGGCCCGAGGTGGTGGAGGACCTCGGTTCGGAGCACCACGTCATCTTTACCCTCGACGCGCCGCGCGTCGTGGCGGAGGCCGTGCGTGCTGCCTCGGACGAAGGAGATGAGGGCAAGCTCTTCGCGGAGGACCGCGCGGTGTTCACTGCGGTCGTCGATGCGCGGCGCCCGATCGCAACCGGCGAGGAGCTCGAGCTCGCGATCGACTACCGGCGCCTGCATTTCTTCGATCCCGCGACGAACCTGTCGCTCGCCGCCGCGAAGCACTCTGGCGTCGTCGCCTAGCCTCTCCGCGTAGGCGTGCGCTGTCGGGCGAACCGCTCAGGCAGCGTGCGCCGGCGTGTACACGTAGGGATGGTTGAAGACGTCGAGCGCGTTGTCGCGCCGCGCCGGAAGCGCCACCGTCTCTCCCGTCCTCGTGTCCTCGACGACGACGGTCAGCCGGTCGTCGGCCCTCCGCCACAGGAGCGACACGACCACGCCGTCGTTGCTCCTGCGCGCCAGCTCTTTTCCTCGTCCGCCCATGGTGAGCTCCTTCTGCTCGATTCGCGCGTGTCCGTTCGCCAAGGACGCTAGGCGCAGCCGTGATAGGGGCGGGCCAGCCCAGGGCCAAGATTCGGCGAGAATCGGACCACGATTTCCACCCGCGGCACAGCCGCAAGGCGGAGCGGCTCGAACGATCAGGGAAAACCCTGATACGGCCGGACTGCCGCCGTGGGGATCGACCGTCTTATCTACCGCGGAAGAAGGTGAGGCACATGTCGGCTCCGAGATTCGCCGCCGTGGCGGCGCTCGTGGCCGCGATCGGCGCCCTGACGGCTCCGGCGGCGTCGGCCGCGGTGCGGTGGCCGGTTGCGCAGCCCACCGGCGTCCACGTCCAGCACGTCGCGCTGACGATTCAGAGCGGTGACCGCATGATCGAGCCGAACTTCGCGCTCGCACCCGGCGTCCCCGTTCGGATCACGATCACGAACTTCACACACGAGTTCCACACGTTCACGATCCCGGGACTCCACGTGAGCGCGCTGATCGCGCCGTCGGTCGGGCACACGCCCCGGGTGACCACGGTGGCCTTCACGACCCACGCCACCGGGCCGTACGACTGGCACTGCGTGATCTGTCCCTCCGGCGCGCACGGCGTTCGGCACGCGATGGGCGGCACGGTCTACATGATCATCGGTCGGTCGGTGCGTCGGTAGATATCGCCCTCGGCCGCGCTATGCCCTGGTCGCGTTCGCGGACACCGCCGCGAACGCGGCGAGCGCGCGATCGAGGTGCTCCGGCTCGTGAGCGGCCGACATCTGGACGCGGATCCGCGCCGTGCCCTCAGGCACGACCGGGTGTCCGAAGCCGGTGACGAAGACGCCGTGCTCGAGTAGGTCGCGACTGAGGGCGATCGCGCGTCCGGTCTCGCCGACGATGATCGGGATGATGGCCGCCTCGCCGTCGAGCGGGTCGTAGCCGAGCGACCGAAGCGCATCGCGGAAGACCCGGACGTTCGCGCGTAGCCGCGTGAGCAGCTCCGGCTCGGCGGCGAGCGTCCTCAGCGCGGCGAGGGCGCTGCACGCGACTGTCGGCGGTAGGGCGTTCGAGAAGAGCTGCGGTCGCGAGCGTTGCGCAAGGAGGTCGCACACCGAGCGGCTCGACGCGACGTAGCCGCCTGCGGCGCCGCCGAGCGCCTTGCCGAGCGTGCCGGTGACGACGTCGACCTCGCCGAGCAGCCCGAAGTGCTCCGCAGTGCCGCGCCCCGTCTCTCCGAGGACGCCGGCGCCGTGCGAGTCGTCGACGATCACCACGGCGTCGTATGTGCGTGCGAGCTCGACGATGTCGGGGAGCCGTGCAAGGTCGCCCTCCATCGAGAAGACGCCGTCGGTGATCACGAGCTTGCGCTGGTCCGGGCGGCAGGATTGCAGGGCCTCGCGCAGCTCGGCCATGTTCGAGTGCGCGTAGCGAAGCTTCCGCTCCGGTTTTGCGAGCCGGATCGCATCGATGATCGACGCGTGGTTGAGCTCGTCCGAGACGATCACAGTCTCCGGATCGGCCAGCGTGGGGATGACGGCCTCGTTCGCGTTCCAGCACGACACGTACGTCAACGCGGCTTCCGTGCCGGAGTACTCGGCGAGCGCGTCCTCGAGCTCGAGATGCGGCGCGAACGTGCCGCAGATGAAGCGCACCGATGCAGTGCCGGCGCCGTACCGCGCCAGGCCATCCCGCCCGGCCTCGATCACCGCGGGGTGCGCGGCAAGGCCGAGATAGTCGTTGGAGGAGAGGACGACGACCTCCCCGCGTTCCCGCATCCGGACCACCGGACCTTGCCGAGACTCCAGGACGTTGAACGTCTTGTACGTGCCGGCGGCGTGCAGCAGGTCGAGCTCCGCAGCGACTCGAGCCTCGAAGCCGGCGTTCACCGATGCGCCCAGCGTCCGAGTCCAGCCACTTCGACGGGCTCCGATCGTCGTGTCGGCAGTGCGGCGACGGGCACCGCGGGCACGCCGTCCGGGAAGAGCACGATCTTGCACGCCTCCCCGGCTTCGAGCAGGTCGAACGCCTGCGCGAAGTCGGCGAGTGGCAGTTGTGCCGTGATCAGCGGCCGCAGGTCGACGACGCCGTGCTCGAGCAGCCAACGCGTGCGGTACCAACTGCCGAAGATCTCTCGACCGTTGACGGCGGAGACCTCGAGGTTCTTGAAGATCAGCGCTTCTGCGATGTCGAGCTCGACCGCGTGCGCCGGAATGCCGAAGAGGACGACGCGGCCGCCGTTGCGCACGATGCGGAACGCATCTCGCACGGCGGCAGGCGCGCCCGACATCTCGAAGACCACGTCGAGGCGCTCGCCTTCGTTCTGCTCGACGAACCATGCCGGGACGTCGCCGACGTCACGAACGTCGAGCGCAGCCGTCGCGCCCATCGTGCGCGCGAGGTCGAGCCGGAACGGGCTCAAGTCGGAGGCGAAGATCCGCGCGGCACCGGACGCGCGCGCAATGCCGACGGTGAAGAGCCCGACGGGGCCGCACCCGAGCACCGCGGCCGACTTGCCGGCGAGGTCTGCATGGCCGGTCGCGAACACCGCGTTGCCGAACGGCTCCTGGAGCGTCGCGATCTCCGGCGGCAGCTTCGCACGGTTGTTCTGCCAGAGAACCGCCTCCGGCACCGCCACATAACCGGCGAACGCGCCGTCGCGGTCGACTCCGAGGATCTGCGTGAGCTCGCACATGTGCGCATGCCCGGTGCGGCAATGGAAGCAGTCGCCGCACGTCACGTGGCTCTCGGCCGACACGTAGTCGCCCACCTGCGCGTGGCGGACGCTCCGCCCGGTCTCGACGATGGTGCCGGCGAACTCGTGACCCAGTGTTCGCGGCGGCTTGATCCGCTGCTGCGACCACTCGTCCCAGCGGAAGATGTGGAGGTCGGTGCCGCAGACCGAGGCTGCCTCCACCCGCACGAGCACCTCGTCGTCCTGCGGTCGTGGCACGGGCACCTCGTCTAGCACGAGGCCCGGCGCACGCTCCAGCTTGCGGATCGCCCAGGTCGTCTCCACGGCTAGAGCGGAATCCTCGGGAACATGGCGCCATCCTTTGGCCGACTGTCGTGCCTCGAAAAGGGGGAGGCCCCTGATTCGCAGGCGGGAATCTACTGAACTCCCACCCGGCGCGGTCCTCAGCCTGCCTGGAATTACCGATCTCGGCGCGCCCGATCCGGGGGAACACTGGTCGAGAAAGGAGGTGGGTGATGCCCAAGCTGGAGAAGTGGACGCCGTTCCGCGAGCTGGACATGATGGACCGGCGGATGCGGCGCTTCTTCGAGGATCTCGGTGTCGTGCCTGCGCTCACGCCGGCCGCCGACATCTACGAGACGAACGGCGAGCTCGTCGTCGAGCTCGAGGTGCCGGGCTTCGACGAGAAGGAGCTCGAGATCGAGGTTCGTGACCACACGCTCTTGATCATCGGTGAGCGCGCGGAGGAGACCGAGAAGACGGAGAAGGCGGTCCGTCTGCACGAGCGGCTCGAGAAGCGATTCGAGCGGCGCTTCGAGCTCCCCGCGGGAATCGACGGCGAGCACGTCGTGGCCGAGTACACCAAGGGCGTGCTGACGGTGCACGTGCCGAAGATCGTGCACGAGCAGCCGCGCAAGGTCGCAATCACGAAGGTGTGAAGCGTCGGAGGTGGAGGCGGCTGCGACCGCCTCCACCTCCTCCACGGGCGGCATTCCGCCGTTCGCGGCAGACTGGCTCTCTGATGCGCGTGCGCCCCCGATCGAGCGGCTCCGCCCGCCGCGCCTGGGTTCGCGCACTGGACTGGCGCATCCGCCGCCTTCCCGGCCGTCTCGCGGCGCGGCTGCTGCCGACCGGCGATCCCGTCGAACGGGAGTTCAGGCGGCATGCGCCGTGGGTCACGCGCTTTCGCATCGATGGCCACGACTACGGCGGCGACGCCGAGCTCGTGGACGACGGCCGCATCGCGAGCTTCTTCGACGCGTTCCCCGACTGCAGAACCGTGCTCGAGCTCGGCAGTCTCGAGGGCGCGCACTCCTTCTCGCTCGCCGCTCGCGTCGAGCACGTCACTGCGATCGAGGGACGCGCCGCAAACCTCGAGAAGGCGCGCCTCGTGCAGCGGCTGCTCGGCGTCGAGAACGTCACGTTCGTCGAGGCCGACCTCGAGACGGCGGAGCTCGACCGGCTCGGGCGCTTCGACGGGCTCTTCTGCGTCGGGCTCCTCTACCACCTGCCGCAGCCGTGGACCCTGCTCGACCGCTTCTCGAGCGTCAGCGACCGCGTCTTCCTCCAGACCCATTACGCCGCGACCGCCGAGGAGACGCGCGAAGGCAGGCCCGGCCGCAGCTATCCGGAGTACGGGAGCAGCGATCCGCTGAGCGGCCTGTCACACACGTCGTTCTGGCTGACGCTGCCGGCGCTCACCGCGCAACTCGAGCAGAACAGCTACGTCGTGCGCGAGCTCGAGCGGAATCTCGAGCATCCGAACGGGCCGATCGTCACGCTCGTTGCGGAGCGTTCGTAGCCAGGCGCACGCGCCGCCGCTCGCGCACGCGACCGAGCACGCCCGGGACGTACGCGAGGACGCCGCGCGCCATGGCGCCGCGAAGCTCGCTCGACGTCGCGACACGACTCCGCTGGATCTGTCTCCGCTGGGCGAGCACGCGCGGGAGATCGCGCAGCGCGTCCCGCTTGCCGCGGATCGCTGCGCGTCGCTGACCCTGTGCGGCGTAGACGACGGTGATCAGCAGGTTCACCATCACGTGCTGCGGAAGGTAGAGCCAGAACAGCGCACGCGGCATGTTCTTGACGTACGTCCAGACCTGGTTGCGGGAGGAGTGGTAGATCGTGAACTCGCTGAGCAGGCCGGTCGTCACCGAGCCGACGTGGTGCACGACGGCGTCGGGAACGTGCAGGCAGCGGTGACCGGCGAGACGCAGCCGGAACGCGAGGTCGGTGTCCTCGTAGTAACAGAAGAACGACTCGTCGAAGCCTCCGACGGCGAGGAACGGGTCACGCCGGTAGAGCGCGGCGGCCGCGCATGCGGAGAACGTCTCCGCCTCCGGACGCTCGACGAACGCGGACGCGCCCTGATCGCGGCGCCAGGCCATGCCGCTGATGTGGTACTGGTCGCCCGTTCCGTCGAGGGTCGTCTCATCCTCTGCGAGGACGAGCCTGCTCCCGAAGAAGCCGCACTCCGGGTGCGCACCCGCCGCGCGGATCAGCGTCTCGAGCCAGTCCGGGTCGGGGAACGCGTCGGGATTCAGGAGCGCGACGAATGCGCAGTCGTCGCACATGCGCACCGCGAGGTTGTTCGCGGCGGCGAAGCCGAGGTTCTCGTCCGAGCGCACGAACTCGACGGACGGAAAGCGTGCGTCGAGACCGTCGAGCGAACCGTCGTCGCTCGCGTTGTCGACGACGATGACGCGGCGCGGCGCGACGGTCTGCCGCTGCAGGCTCTCCAGCGCGTGCCCGAGATGCACGCCGGCGTTCTTGTTCACGATCACGACGCCGACGCGGTCGCCGCCGCTGTCGTTCGCGTTCATAGCGCGCGGCGGACGAGGACCCAGTAGCCGACGAGGAGCGGGTTCAGCATGCGGACGAGCACCGGGACCTTGAGATTCCCCGGGTTGACGACGGCGGTGAGGAGCCACGCGAGGTCACGGTCGCGCACGGTACGACCGCGCTGCGTCTCACGGCGGCGGCGGAGCAGCTTGCGGCCGTTCCGCACGAGCCACATCCAGCCCGCGATCTTGTCCTTGAACCACCCCTGCCGCGCCGCCAGCAGAAGCATCATCAGCTCGGTCACGAGGAGCACGGGCGAGAGCAACAGGAGCGTGCGCCCCGAGAAGCAGGTGCCGAGGAAGGCGATCCGGTTCCGCTCCATGAAGTAGCGCTTCTTCCCGTGCCGCTCGAAGTCGTAGTCGTGGTACACGTCGGCGGCCGAGCTGTAGACGACGCGGCGGCCGGACATCTGCGCGCGCCAGCCGAGCTGGACGTCCTCCTGGTAGAGGAAGAACTCGTCGTGGAAGCCGCCGAGCTCGTTGAAGACGTCGGCCCGGAGCGCCATCGCGGCGCCGCACGGGGCGGTCACGTCGGTGAGCAACGCGGGAGCGTCCGCCAGCACTTCGGGAGCGTCGGACGACGTTCCGTAGCCATCCGACCAGCCGAGACCGCTGACGTGGATGACCGTGCCGGCAGCATGGAGGAGCTCCGGTTGGTCGAGGAGGCGCAGCCGGCCGGTGACGATCCCGATCTCGGGGTCGGCGAGCGGCTCGACGAGGCGGCGGAGCGACCCGGGGGCGATCACGGTGTCCGGATTGAGGAAGACGAGTGTCTCCGCGCTCGCGAGCTTCGCGCCGAGGTTGCACCCGCCCGCGAAGCCGAGGTTCTGCTGCGGCTTGACGATCGTGACGCGGCCCGCTGCCGCGACGGCGTCGATCTCCTCGCCGCCGGCGCCGTTGTTCACGACGATCACCTCCCAATCGGGCTGGTCGGCCCAGATCGAGGCGACGCAGGGGAGCAGAGCGGGCCCCGAGTCGTAGGCGACCACGATCACTGATGCAGAAACCCTCACTCCAGGGGTATCGGGCGTGGCGAGACGCTCCTTGAGCCTCGCGTGCCGCGGTCTACGCTTCCCGCCCGTGCCGGTCAAGCGAAGCCGCCGCCGTGCCGATGGTCGAGAGGTGACTGTCTCAGCCGCTTCTCTGACGCTGCACGTGGTTCGCGTCCGCTCGTTCGCCGCAGCCGCGCCCCTGGCCGGCCTCGTTGCGGTCAGCGTCGCGGTCCGCGTGACGGCCGGCTTTCTGCGCAGCACGCCGTACTACTTCCCGGACGAATACCGCTATGCAGAGCTCAGTCGCTCGTTGGCCGCGCACGGGCACCTGCTGATCCGAGGCGCGCCCGCGCATTTCCTGCCGGTGCTCGCGCCGATCCTGACGTCCCCGGCGTGGCTGCTCGGAACCGTCGGTGAGAGCTATCGCGCGGTGCAGGTGATCAACGCGGTCGCCGTCTCGCTGGCGGCAGTGCCCGTGTACATGCTGGCGCGTCAGCTCGCCCTCGGCCGGCGTGCCGCGCTTGCGTCTGCCGCTCTCGCGTTGCTCGTTCCCTCGCTGCTGTACTCGTCGTACATTCTGGCGGAGCCGATCGCCTATCCGCTCGTGCTTGCCGCCGTCGCCGTAGGGGTTCGTGCGCTCGACCGCCCGAGCCGCGGGAGCATCGCCGCGTTCGTCGCGCTCGTGTTGCTCGCGTCGTTCGCGCGCCTCCAGTTCGCGGTCCTGCTTCCCTGCTTTCTCGTCGCGTTCGTCGCGTTGCTCGTGCGCGAGCGCCGCTTTCGGCAGACAGCGCGCGATCACTGGCGCGCCGCCGTTGTGCTCCTGCTCGTGCTCGTCGGCGTCGCTGCAGCGGGGCCTGCGCGCAACACGGGTTACTACCCGAGCATCTTCCAGATGGGCGTGCATCCGCGCGCGCTCGTCGCGTCGCTCGGTCGCAACTCGCTCGTGCTGCTGTTCGCCTCGGGGTTCGTCCTCATCCCGGGAGCGATCCTCGGCCTCGTGTACGCGATCCGCCGGCCCGCTTCGCGCGCCGAGCTCGCCTTCGCGTTGCTGGCGGGAACGATCACCGCTGCGCTGCTCGTGCAGGCGTCGATCTACGGCGCGCCGACGGTCGCGCAGGAGCGGTACACGTTCTATGTCCTCCCGCTCTGGCCGCTCCTGTTCTTCCTCTACGCGCGCCGCGGCTGGCCCCGTCGCACCTATCAGGCGGTGCTCGCGTTCGTGTTTCTCCTGGGCGCGCTCGTGACGCCGCTCACGACGATGGCGCTCAACGACGGCGAGCTGCACTCGGCCGTCCTCTACGCGGTCGTGCGACTCCGTCAGGCGACGAGCGACGACGCGGGGACGGCATCCGTCGCGGTCCTCCTGACGGCGGCTGTGCTGGCCGCGGCAGTGGCCTGCATGTCGGTCTGGCCGCGTGTGCGAACGCCGTTCGCGCTCTGCGTCGCCGCCGTCTTCGTCGGCGCGACGTCCGTCGGCGCGTACTCCTTCGATCAGATCACCGCACGCAAGCTCCACGACTCCTACTCGGGCTCCGATCCGTCCTGGGTCGACGAGTCCGGCGTCAAGGGCGCGCAGCTCGTGCTCCTTCCGGGCGACGTGAAGCCCGAAGCGCTCGAGCAGCTGTTCTGGAACCGTTCGGTCGACCGTGTGGTCGCGCTGCCCGGAGCGACGCTGGTCGACAGCTTCGCGATCGACCAGGGACGCGTCGCCGGCGACGGGACCGTCCTCGTCGGCGGCCGGTCGGTCACCACGCCGGTGCTGATCGACGAGTACGGCGCCACCGTGCAGCTCCAGAACGCGCGCCTGCTCGGGAGCAGCCCGACCTCGGTCCTCTATCGGCCCGATGGGCCGCTCCGGCTCCGCGTCCTCGCGATCGGCAGCTTCCGCAACGGCTGGCTGGCGCAGCGCGGCGTCTTCGCCGTCTGGCCCGACACCCGCCGCGCACGACTCGCCGGCGAACTGCGTCTCAGCCTGACCGTGGGGAAGCGCCCCATTCGCATCCGCTTCCACGGCGCGGGCACGAGCCTCACGCTCCGGATCCCCGCCCGCAGCACGCGCACCGTTGCGATCCCGGTCTGCTCGAACGGGCCGACCGCGATCACGTTCAAGGCCACGTCGACCGGCGCGCTCGCCGATCATCGCCGCACCTCGGCCCGGACGACCCCGCCGTCGTTCGTGTCCGACGCGAAGGCCTGCGCCGGCCACAGCGGCTGACGCGCTCTAGCGACCGAGACGCGTCGACCGGCGCCGGCCGAGCTTCCGCTGAACTGCCTCGTCGTCCGCGCCGTCCTTGCGTGCGGCCCAGACGAACAGCGCGCCCACGAGCACCAGCGGCACGAGGAGCAGGACGAGCAGGAGCACGGTCGCAACGGTGTCCATCGCATCAGTGTGCCCCGCCGCCGCGGTCCTCACGCCGTACCATGAGGCCCGATGAAAGTCACGATGCTGCTGGCCGATGCGGCTCAGGCCGTCGACGGGAAGCTGTACGTCCTGGGCGGAGGCTGGTCGATCTGCGGACCGGACCCGGTGCCGATGGCGCTCGCCATCAAGCTCGAGATCCCGTGGGACCAGTCGAACGTTCGTCACACGTGGCGCCTGACGCTCGTCGACTCCGACGGCGCGCCGTTCATGGCGCCCGGCCCCGACGGCGAAGAGCAGCCGCTCGCGATCGAGGCGCAGTTCGAGGTCGGCCGGCCGCCGGGCGTTCGACCCGGGACGCCGATGGATCTCCCGCTCGCGATCAACTTCGGGCCGCTGCCGCTGGAGCCTGGGACCCGGTACGAGTGGCGCATGGAGATCGACGGCGAGCCTCAGGAGGACGCGCGGCTCGCGTTCTCGACTCGCCCGCGCGAGTAAGACGCTCGTCAGCGGCAGGTCGCGCAGATGCCGGTGATCTCGATCTGGTGCTCGGTCGCGACGAAGCCGTAGCGCGCTGCGACCTCGTCGAGCCACTCGCCGAGCTCGCACTGCTCGACCTCGACAACGCGGTGGCACTTCGAGCAGAGCAGGTGGTGGTGATGATGGTCGCCGCACAGGCGGTAGCACTGCTCGCCGCCGTGATGTGACAGCGAGTCGATGACGCCCTTCGCGCTCAGCAGCGAAAGCGTCCGGTAGACCGTCGCGAGCCCGGTGGGGGACTTGCGGTCGCGCAGCCGCCGCCACAGCGTCTGAGCCGTCAGGTCGTCACGCTCGCGGGCCAGTTCCTCGAGCACCTCGAGGCGCTGCCGCGTCGCGCGCACGCCCTGGCGCTTCAGCAAACCGGGGAAATCCGGGCGGTCGGTTTGCGCCTTCGCGGTCATGCCCGTATCCTAGCCCAGATGGGAATGAGAACCATTATCGTATTGGGGGCGATAGTCCTGCTGACGGCGCCGGCCGCGGCGGGCGCCGCCGCGCCGCTCGGTGTCGTCGCCGCGGAGAACGTCTACGGCGACATTGCGCGCCAGATCGGCGGCGCGCACGTCTCGGTGACCTCGATCCTCTCCGACCCGACCGCCGACCCGCACCTCTTCGGGCCGGGGACGCGGAACGCCCTGGCGGTCGCGACGGCGCGGCTCGTGATCCAGAACGGCGCCGGCTACGACGCGTTCATGTCGAAGCTCGAACGCGCCGCGCCGAACGACAAGCGCACCGTCGTCACGATCGCCGACGTGCTCGGCGTGCACGGTCGTGATGCGAACCCGCACCTCTGGTACGACGTGCCGGCGCTCGGGCGCATCGCCGGCGCGATCGCGGATGGACTCGTACGTGCCGATCCACAGCATGCGCGCGCCTATCGCACGGGACTCCGCCGCTTCAACGCGAGCCTCTTGCCGCTTCAGCGTGAGGTCGCGCGGATCAGGACGTCGTTTCGCGGGAAGCCCGTCGCATACACCGAGCCCGTGCCGGGCTACCTGATCGTCGCAGCCGGCCTGAAGAACGTCGCGCCGAGCTCGTTCACGCGCGCGATCGAGAACGGTACCGAGCCGTCGCCGCAGGCGCTCGCCGCGATGGAGGCGCTGATGGCAGAGCGCCGTGTACGCGTGCTGCTCTACAACAGCCAGGCCGTATCGCCGATCACGACGCGTGTGCGCGAGGCCGCAGCGAAGGCAGGCATCCCGGTCGTTGCAGTCACCGAGACGCTGCCTGCGCACCGCACCTTCCAGCAATGGCAGCTCGCGCAGGCCGAAGCGTTGCATCGGGCACTCTCGCGATGACCGTCGTCAAGGTCGACGGGCTGTCGCTCCATTTCGGCGACAGGGTGCTCTGGGACGACCTCAGCTTCGAGCTCGGGGCGGGCGAGCTCCTCGCGGTGCTCGGCGGAAACGGGACCGGCAAGACGTCGCTGATCCGCATCCTGCTCGGGCTGCTCGAGCCGTCCGCCGGGCGCGTCGAGGTGTGTGGGCTGCCGCCGGCGAAGAGCCGCTCACGGGTCGGTTACGTACCGCAGCAGCAGATCTTCGACCGCGAGCTTGCACTGCGCGGCCGTGACCTCGTCCGGCTCGGGCTCGACGGCAACCGCTGGGGCGTCGGCCGGCTCAACCCGGCGCAGCGTGCGCGCATCGACGACACGCTCGAGGCGGTTGGCGCAGCCGGTTACGCGAACGGACCGGTGGGACGTCTCTCCGGCGGCGAGCAACAGCGTCTGCGCGTGGCGCAGGCGCTCGTCTCCGAGCCGGAATTGCTCCTCGTCGACGAGCCGCTGCTCTCGCTCGACCTGGCGTACCAGGGAGTGATCACGGGCCTGCTCGACGCACACCGGCAGGCAGCCGGAACGCCGGTCGTCTTCGTCACGCACGACATCAACCCGGTGCTCTCGAGCGTCACGCGCGTGCTGTACCTCGCGCCCGGGAGCTGGGCGATTGGTACGCCCGACGACGTGATCAGCTCCGAGACGCTGTCGCGCCTCTACGGCACGCCGGTCGACGTGTTGCGCGTTCGCGGGCGCGTCGTCGTCGTTGGGACGCCCGACGACCAGCACGTCCATCATGTCGGCCACGCTCACTGATGTTCACGCAGCTTCTCGGTCAGCACTTCGTCCACACCGCGCTGCTCGCCGGCGCCGTCGTGGCGATCGCGTCGGGTGTGATCGGGACGTTCGTCGTCACGCGCGGCGCGAGCTTCGCCGTCCACGCGATCTCCGAGCTCGGTTTCACAGGAGCGGCCGGCGCGCTCGTCGTCGGGCTCGACCCGGTGATCGGGATGATCGGGGGCTCGCTCGGCGTCGGCCTCGTACTCGGGCTGCTGTCACTGCGCGGGCGGGAGCGCGACAGCGCGATCGGCGCCGTGCTCGCGTTCGGGCTCGGCGTCGGCGTGCTCTTCCTCTCGCTCTACCAGGGATATGCGACCGAGGCGACTAACCTGCTGTTCGGCAGCATCGTCGGCGTCAGCGACCGGCAACTGCTCACGCTTGCGATCGTCGGCGCGATCGTGCTGCTCGGGGTCGCGGCGCTCTACCGGCCGCTCCTCTTCTCCAGCGTCGATCCCGAGGTGGCGGAGGCGCGCGGCGTCCCGCTGCGCGCGCTGTCGGTCGCGATGTTCCTCCTGCTCGCACTTACGACGGCGGAGGCGATCCAGGTCGTCGGCGTCCTGCTCGTGCTGACGCTCGTGATCACGCCGGCCGCGGCTGCGCAACGTCTCACCGTTCGCCCGGGCGTCGCGATCCTGCTCAGCGTCGGAATCGCACTCGTCGCCACCGAGGGCGGGATCCTGCTCTCGCTGGAGAAGTCGTGGCCGACGAGCTTCTTCATCAGCGCCATCTCGTTCGCCGTGTACGTCGCCGCGCGCATTCGGGCTGCCACCGCCGCCGCTTAGAGCTGGGCGACGATCTCGGCCGGCTCGGGGTAGCGGCCTTCGCGCTGCTTCGAGAAGAGGAGCGTCTCGCCGTCGAAGACGTCGAACTGGCTTTTCTCACCCTCCAGCGGGGTGGCGATGCGGCCGGTCTGCTGCGTTATCTCGGCCGCGAGACTCGCGGCCCGTGTGTCGTACCCGCTTCAGACGGGGCAGTAGAGGATGCGAATGTCGCTCACGCCGCGAGCCTAGCCGCAGCAGTGGCTGCTGCGCCGGAGCTCGCGCAGCAGCCACGGGCGGGGTGGGCGGCGGGGCCGCCCACCCCTGAGAGCTGAGCTAGGCCTGCTCTGGGTGGTGCGCTGCG
>JANMWV010000355.1:0-2873 GCA_031394165.1 Actinomycetes bacterium | reverse complement strand
GCCGTGGGCGCGCGCCTGCTCCGGGGGCTTCCCGCAGGACGGCGCGAGCGCCGCTCCCCGGTCTTCCGAGCTGCGCGCTTCCTCGAGGCCGCAGCGACACCGCGCGCCGAGCGCTACGGCGGGCTGATGCAGGTGTTCACGCTGGCCGAGCGCGCCGCACTGTGGACGGACGACGCGAAGGTGGAGATCGGAGCGCTCATGTCGCCCGGCTTCCTGCTCGGGCAGGCCCCTGCCGCCGGGATCGCGGGCCTGCAGCTGCTCGACCTCGGCACGTACCTGCCGGGCGATCTCCTGCCGAAGTCGGACATCGCGTCGATGGCGCACTCGCTCGAGCTGCGCTCCCCGCTGCTCGATCACCGCGTCGTCGAGCTTGGGCTGTCGCTCCCCGACCATCTGAAGTTCCGCGGCCGCGAGGGAAAGGTCGCACTGCGGCGCGCCTTCGCCGACGCGTTGCCGGCCCCGGTGGCGGGCCGCGGCAAGAGTGGCTTCGCCGTGCCGCTCGCGGCGTGGTTCCGCGGCGAGCTCCGGCCGCTGGCGCGCAGCCTGCTGCTCGACGGCGACGCTCGCACGCGCGGCTGGTTCCACCCGGCAGCGGTCGAGCAGCTGCTAGACGAGCACCTCGCGGAGCGCGCCGACCACGGCCATCGCCTGTGGACGCTGGTGATGCTCGAGCTGTGGCAGCGGACGCACGTCGACGACGCATCGGCGCTCAGCGCAGCGGCCGAGAGCACGTGAGCCGCCGCGCCGCCTACGCGGTGCTCGCCGCGGCCTGCGTCGTACCGCGGCTCGCGATCCTCCTGCACGAACGCGGCGCGATCACCGCTGCGTTCACGGAGAAGAGCGACACGTTCGCCCAGACGTTCGTGCAGCACGGAACCTTCGGCTTCCTCGCCGGCGAGCCGTCCGCGTACACGCAGCCGTTGTACGGCTGGTTCCTGATCCCGGTCTACTGGATCTTCGACCGCAGCTGGCTCTCGATCGGTCTCGCTCAGATCGCGCTCGCGGTCGCGGTGGCGCTGCTCGTCTACGAGATCGGCCGCCGCGTGCTCGGACGCCGCGCCGGGCTCGCCGGCGCCGCGATCGCGACGCTGAACCCGTACCTCGTATGGCACGACGTGCACGTGAACCGCGAGATCGTCGACCAGGTGGGCGCGGCGGCGCTCGTCCTGCTGACGCTCGTCGTCGCCGAGCGGCCGGTCAAGCGTCTCGCCTTCCTGCTCGGCATCGTCACCGGGCTCGCGCTGCTCGGCAATACGCGGCTCGTCTTCATCCCGATCCTGTGCGCGCTCTACCTCCTCTGGCGCCTGCCGCGTGCGCGCCCGGCGGTTGTCGCCGCTGCGCTCGTGCTCGCCGGCGCCGCGGTCGCCGTCACGCCCTGGCTCGTCCGCAACCGGGCGAACGTGGGCTGTTTTGCGCTCACCACGGACGCACGTGCGCTGTGGAAAGCAAACAACGTGCAGACGTACGGACTCCTGTCGTCAGGCCGGTGGATCGACGACGTGCGACGGCCGGTGCCGCGACTCAAGGGCGAGCACAACTACTACACGCCCGAGGAAGCGCGCGGCTACTACGACAAGGGACGCCACGATCTCGGGTATCGCTTCTACCCGGACGAGTGCAGGCAGATGCGGTTCTTCCAGCATCTCGCCGTCGAGTACGTCAAGCAGCATCCCGGCGACAAGGCGCGCCTCGCCGCGCTCTCGGCGCAGCTGCTCTGGCAGCCCTCCGTGTTCGAGACGACCGGCAGGCCCGGCGCGAACACGCGGCTCGATGTCGGCCGACGCATCGGCGAGCCCGCGTACATGATCGCGCTGTACGTCCTTGCCGCGGTGGGCCTGCTCGTCGCGCCATGGGCGTTCTCGGCGCTCGTGTTGCTGCTGCTCGCGTACCAGACGCTCTGCGCAGCCTTCTTCGTCGGCGCGACGCGCTACCGCGTCGCCTGGGACTTCCTGCTGGCGCTGCTCGCCGCTGCAGCGCTCGAACGCGCGGTCGCGTGGCTGCGCGCGCGCCGGGAGCACACGGCATGAAGGTCGCGCACGTCCACCGGATCCGCGGCATCGGCGGCTCCGAGCGGCACCTGCTGACGCTGCTCCCTGCGCTGGCCGAGCGCGGCATCGAGCCGGTGCTCGTCGGGCTCGACGACCCTGCCTGGGACGCGTCTGACTTCTACTACGCGTTGCGCGTGCCGGCCGTGCGCGTGCCGGCGCCGCGCGACCTCGATCCGCTGCTGCTCGCACGGCTCGTGCGATCGCTGCGCGCGGACGTCGTCCACACGCACCTTGTGCACGGCGACGCGTACGGTGGCGTCGCCGCGAAGCTGCGCGGCGCCAAGCTAGTCTCGACGAAGCACAACGACGACCCGTTCCGCCTGGGGGCGTTACGCCACGTCGAGCGCGGGCTCTCCCGGCTCGCCGACCGCGTCGTCACGATCACCGACGCGTTGCGCGAGTTCAACGTCGAGCGGGTCGGCATTCCGGCGGAGAAGGTCGTGACGATCCGCTACGGGCTCGACGATCTGCCCGAGGCTTGGGGCGAGAACCCGCCCGACGCCGTGCCGGCTGACGCACGAATCCTGCTCGCTGTCGCGCGACTCACCGAGCAGAAAGGGCTCGACGTCGCGGTGCGGTCGTTGCCGCTCCTGCCGGCGGACACGGTGCTCGTCGCGCTCGGCGAGGGGCCAGAGCGCGCCCGGCTCGAGGAGCTGGCGCACGAGCTCGGCGTCGAGTCGCGTGTGTACCTACCCGGCCGCGTGCCCGACGTGGCCGCGTGGCTCCGCCGTGCGACGGTGCTCGTCCATCCGGCGCGCTGGGAGGGGTTCGGGCTCGGCGTGCTCGAGGCGATGCTCGCCGGCCTGCCGGTGGTCGCCTCGCGCG
>JANMWV010000310.1:0-3867 GCA_031394165.1 Actinomycetes bacterium | reverse complement strand
CCTCGCCGGCCCGCAACTCGACCTGCTGCGTCACGACGACCGTCGCGGTCTCGTCGCTGCGGGCCGAGCCGTCGCCCACGGCGGCGACCGGCCACGCGTACGCCCGCACGATCTCGAGCACGCCGCGGACGGGACCGGACTCGCAGACCTCCACGCGCACCGACTCCGGCTCCTCGACGAGCCTGTCCTGCTTCGGCGGACCGTAGTTGTAGCTGTCGCCGAAGTCGCCCCCGTCGACGAGCCGGCCGACACCGGTGAGCCGCGCTCCTGCGCACGTGAGCGTCAGCGTGCCGTCCGCCGCCACCTCGACCTCGACGAGCCCGTTCGCAAGCCCGCGCGCGCCCGCGACGACGGGCGCGTCGATCGCGCCGGCGCCCTCGACCGGCCGCGCGGAGGTCCAGCCGAGCGCCGGGACGGGGACGGCCGCCAGGAGCGTGCGGCGCGGCCACTCCTCGATCCGAAAGAGCCGGCGCTCGCCGGGCGTGGCGACCCGCTCGAGCTCCGCGACGAGCGCGCCGATATCGAGCGTCGGCGGATCGGGCTCCGTGCCGACGCGGAAGGTCAGCTCGCGCCCAGTGACCTCGAGCGCGTTCAGCCAGCGGCCGAAGAGCTCGCGGCCGTGCAACCGGCGGCGGAGATGGGCGACGAGCTCGGCGCCGTCGACCTCGGCCTCGTACAGCACGACGCATGGCCGGGCAGTCTCCTGGACGCCGACGCGCCGCCCGTCCGGCAGCTCGAGTGCGACCTCGTCCCAGTCCGCCGGCACGCGCAGGTCCAGCTCGACGAGCCCTCGCCGCTCCGCCGGCGACGGATTCACGACCACGACGCCGCCGCGCGGGGCCCTCGCCGCCACCGCCTCGACCGCCTTACGTGTCAACTCGGCGGCGATCTGCTCCGCCTCGGCGTAGCGGACGAGCACCTGCGCCGAGACGGGATCGGCCGAACAGCCGCAGATCGAGTCGTGGGCCGAGTTGTCGAGGACGCGTCCCCACGCGACCGACAGCGGCGCCTCCGGCCACTCGCCGCCCCACAGCGCCTGGAGCGGCTCGGCGTAGCGCTCGAGCCCTCGCTCCGCCCGACCCGCGGCCGCCTTCAGGTCGATCCGCGCCGACGTGACGTTCATCAGCATGTTCGCGCGCGCCGCGGAGCGCATCTCGCCCCGCCAGACCGGCTGCGCGGGCGGCTCGCCGGCACCGGCGAAGTAGTGTGCGAGCGTCGTCACGCGCACCTCGTACCGGTCCTGCGCGGCGTTCAGCTCCTCGACCCGCTCGACGAGGTCGGGTGCGGGCGCCATGTGGTCTGTGCCGTACATCGCGAGCAGGTCGTCGTCGCCGAAGAACGGCCCGACCTTCGCGGCGAATGCATCGAGGCTCTCGACGAGCCGTTCGCGATCGTCCAGCAGGTACGCCGCGTTCCCGTAGCCGTCGACGAGATACTCCGCACGCACCGCCGATCCGTCCGGCGCCTCCCAGCGAAAGGCGTGCGAGTCGACCGCGGCCGGGACGCCCCGCCAGACGACCGCGTGCCGGAGCCCCGCCGCGCGCAGGATCTGCGGCATCTGCGCGATGTGCCCGAACGCGTCCGGCAGGTAGCCGACCGGCAGCGGCGCACCGAAGTCCCCGGCCCGCGCCCAGCCCGCCTCGAGATTCCGGACGATCGTCTCGCCCGAGACGAGGAACTCGTCGACGAGTGTCCGCCACGGCCCGACCGTCAGCCGCCCCTCCGCGATCAGCCGCCGGAGCCGCTCCTCGGCCTCGGGGCGCAGCTCGAGGTAGTCATCGACCGTCGCGAGCTGGCCGTCGAGCGTGAAGGCGAAGCGGGGATCGCGCTCGATCCGGTCGAGCACGTCGTCGAGCAGGTCGGCGAGGCGCAGGCGGAACGTCTGGAACGGGAGGTACCACTCCCGGTCCCAGTGCGTGTGCGGAACGAGGTGGACGGGCCGGGTCAGCTTTTGACGGAGCCGGCGAGGAGGCCCTGGACGAAGTAACGCTGCAGGCTGAAGAAGACGATCAGCGGCACGATCATCAGCAGGAACGCGGCCGCCGAGAGCAGGTGGAACTCGACGCCGTACGTCGACTGAAGCTTCGTGATCTGCACGGTCATCGGCTGGAGGGTCGTTTTCGAGATGAAGATGAGCGCCATCAGCAGGTCGTTCCACACCCAGAGGAACTGGAAGATCGCGAACGACGCGATCGCCGGCACCGAGAGCGGCACGACGATGCGCCGGAACACGACGAGATTCGACGCGCCGTCGATCCGCGCCGCCTCGATCAGGTCACGGGGCAGCGTGATGAAGAAGTTCCGCAACAGGAAGATCGCGAGCGGCAGCCCGAAGGCCGTGTGCGCAGCCCAGATGCCGAGGAACGAGTCGTTCATGTGCCAGGCACGGAAGAGCTTCAGCAGCGGCACGAACGAGGTCTGCACCGGCACGATCATCAGCCCGACGATGATCAGGAAGATCGAGTCGCGAAACGGGAACGGAATCCACGCGAAGCCGAAGGCGGCGAGCGCGCCGAGAACGCACGGGAGCAGTGTCGCCGGAATCGTGATGTAGAGGCTGTTCAGGAACGCCTGTCCCATGCCGGCCGAATGCAGCACGTCCGTGTAGTTCGACAGCGTGATCCGGCCGCCGAAGACGTGCCACCAGCCGCTCGAGAGGATGTCCGACTTGGGCCGGAACGATGTGACCGCGAGCCCGATCGTCGGCACGAGCCAGATGACGCCGAGCGCGAGGAGCGTCAGGTGCACCGGCGTGCGGCTGACGAAGCGGGCGAGCCGGCCCGCGGGCGTCTGGGGCTGGACGAGGGTCGGGGCCTCGATGGCGGCCATCAGGTGGCCACCCGCTCGCTCCGGAAGCGCCGGACGTTCAGGATCATCACCGGCACCATCAGCAGGAGCATGAAGACGGCGATCGAGGCGCCGTAACCGGCGCGCCCGTTGGCGAAGGTCTCGGCGAACATCGAGTAGGCGATCACGCGGCTGGCGCCGTTGGGACCGCCGCTCGTCATTACGTAGATGATGTCGAAGACCTTGATCACGTTGATGAAGAGCCAGACCGTGACGACCGAGAGCGGCAGGCTCAGCATCGGCAGCATGATCCGCCGGAACAGCGCCCACTCGCCGGCGCCGTCCACGCGAGCGGCCTCGAGGATCTCCGTCGAGATCCCTTTCAGCGCGGCCGAGAGCACGACCATCGCGAAGCCGGTCGACGCCCAGACGTAGGCCATGATGATCGCGTAGTTGACGGTCGACGGCTGGCCGAGGAACGAGACCGGGCTGTGGACGCCGGAGATGAGCGCGTTGAGGAGCCCGATCTTCGGGCTCGGGCTGTAGACCAGCAGCCAGATGATCGCGACCGCGGTCGCCGAGATGGCCATCGGGACGAAGATCACGGACTTGATCTGGCGCTCGTAGCGCACCCGTGTTGCGAGAACGGCCAGCGCGAGGCCCATGCCGAGGCAGAGCCCGATGTAGATCACGAACCACTTGAGGTTGTTGATCAGCGCGCCGGTCGGGGGGAAGTGCGACCGGTCGAGGAAGTTCGGGTCACGGGTCAGGAACTCCTTGAAGTTCTCGAACCCGAGGTAGTGCTCGAACCGGAACCCGAAGCCGCGGTAGAACGCGAGCCTGATCGTCCAGAGCGCCGGGTAGACGAGGAAGATCCCGAGCACGATCAGCGCGGGCCCGGCGAAGAGCAGCCCGCCGAGGCGCGCCGTGAGCCCGCGCCCGGGGACGTCGCCGCCCTCGGGCGGTTCGCCGATCGTGGTGGGCAGTGCCTGGCTGCTGCTCACGTTCCTCTTTCGTCGTGCTCGAAGCTGGACGCGGCGGCGCCCGCGAGGGAAGCCCCCGCACGCTAACCCGCGCCCC
>JANMWV010000303.1:0-2390 GCA_031394165.1 Actinomycetes bacterium | reverse complement strand
CCGGACGCGCTCCGCGACGTCGCCGCCGAGCTCCACCGGCTCGCCGCCGCGCGCGACCCGGACGACCTCGGCCGCTGTGAGCGAGTCGCCGGTGAGCGTGACCCCCATGCGGCCTAGGATCGCATGGATCAGGCGAGCCAGACCAGGCAGGGCGAGTGCTCCCCCAAGGTCTTCGCCGCTTTGCGGTAGAGCCGTCGCGAGATGAGTGCGCGATCCGGGCCGAAGACGAGCACGCCGGGCTCGCGCTCGCTCACGAGCTCGAGCAGCGCGACCAGCGGACGCGGGCTGCGTAGACGCAGGCGCTCGACGGAGACCCCCAGGCTCACCGCGAGCGCGCACGGCCGGCGCAGCGACTCCTCGACGTCCTCGCGCTCCACGTAGTCCAGGCCGGCCAATGTCACGGGGACGAACGCGGTCTCGACTGCGTTCACGACGACGAGGGCGGCACCCGCCTCGACCGCCGAGTCGACGCCGAATCGCGACGCCTCGGGATCGACGGGCACGCCGAGCGTCACGAGCATCACCGGCCGGGCGCGCGAGGGTCCGGCCGCCGGCGGCGTGTCGGTCGTCCGTCGGCGACTGGCCAGCACGGCGCTACTCCGGGTGAAGCTGCCAGCGCGCGCCATCCAGCACGCGCGAGATCAGACGCTGGCGCCGCCTTGGCCGCAGCAGGAACGCCCACGCGAAGAAGACCAGCAGCCCGGTGATTCCGAGCCTGACGTCGACGAGCACGATCAACGGCGCGAAGATCCCGACGATGACGACCGCGAAAACGATCGCCTCTAGCTGGTAGCGGCGTACCGCGTCCGTCAGGTCGCGGTACTGCTCCTCCGGGATCTGGGCCGTGTTCCAGCGGCGCCCGCAGCTCTCGCACACCCACCGCACGCCGTACGGAAGCAGGCGCACCTCGCCGCACTCGCACGTCACGGTGATCCCCGGTGCCCGCACGGAGGGATTGTAGACCGGTCGCCGCATTGCCGAGTCGGCGATGTCGATGCTCGCGGCGGCAATTGAATCAGCCGGGCGAGGGTGTTACGGTCGTCGCGTTCGCAAACCAGAAGAATGAACCGGTTCGCTGCCGGAGGAGGTGCAGTAGTCGTGGCTGACGCTGTAGTCGAGGAACGACAGCTACTCAAGTCGCTTCGCTGGTACGACGGCTTCGTCATCGCGCTTGCCAACCCGGGCTTCCTGCTCGGGTCGCTGGGATTCTCCGTCGGCGACCTCGGTGGCTGGGGCGCAGCGTTGCTCTGGGGTATCTCCGCGATCGTCGCGGTCTTCATCAACACCATCTACTCGGAGCTCGCGGCCATGTTCCCGGACAAGTCCGGCGGCCTCGCGCTCTACGCACACGAGGCGTGGCGGAAGTACACGACCCTCGTCGGGCCGATCGCCACCTTCGGCTACTGGATCGGCTGGTCGGTCGTGCTCGCGGTGAACGGCCTCTTCACCGGCCAGATCATCCAAGGTGCCTGGTTCTCGGGCGAGCCGATCGGCAGTCCGTTCGGGAAGGGCTACTTCTCGACCGGCTCGGTGCAGTTCGGCCTGCCGCAATGCATCGCGGTCGGCTTGATCCTGTCCGTCTGGCTGTTCAACGTCTACGGAATCCGGATCGGCGTCGCTTTCGGCTACCTGGCCGGTGCGCTGTTGATGGTGCCGCTCTTCGTGATGTCGATCCTGCCGTTCATCAACGGCAGCTTCCACAGCTCGAACCTGCACTACACGCTGAACGGCCATGTCGGCATCCCGGGCTGGCAGCTCGCCCTCGTCTGGCTCTGGCTGATGTGCTGGTCGGCCTGGGGGGTAGACGTCTGTGCGACCTTCGCACCCGAGTACAAGGACACCGTCAACGACACGAAGCTGGCGCTGCGCTCCGCGGCGTTGTTCTCGATGACGGTCTACATCCTGCTGCCGATCGCGTTCAACGGCGGTGGCACGGAGAAGCTCGTCGGCAACTACGCATACGTGGATGCCATGAACAAGATCGTCGGCTCCAAGAGCGTGACGAACTTCTTCGTCGTCTGTCTCGTCGCAGCGTTCATCATCACAATGAACACCGCGACCGCGGACGGCGGCCGGGCGCTCTACGGCATCTCGCGCGCCGGGATGACGATCAAGGAGCTGTCGAGGCTGAACCGGTTCCACGTACCGGGGGTCGCGATGACGCTCGACATGGTGATCAACATCCTGTTCGTGTTGTTCGTCGGCAACATCTTCGGCATCCTCGCCGCCAGCAATCTCGGCTACGTGCTGGCGCACATGTTCGCCCTCGGCGGCTTCGTGCTCCTGCGCAGAGACCGGCCGCTCTGGCCACGCCCGATCAAGCTCGGGCCGGCGTGGGTGTGGATCGCCGGGCTGCTGTCGCTCTGGTCACTGACGCTCACGATCGTCGG
>JANMWV010000301.1:0-6258 GCA_031394165.1 Actinomycetes bacterium | reverse complement strand
ACCGGCACCTCGAGTCTGCGCAGGAAGAGCGTTGCGAGCTGGGTCGCCATCAGGCCGGCGCCGACGATGCCGACCTTCTGGATTCTTCGAGGCTTCACGTCAGGAAGGCCGGCGCCCTTTTTCGTGCGTCGCTCGACCACGGTGAAGGCGTACGCGGAGGCCTGGGCCTGCGGGCTCAGCATCAGCTCGGCCATGGCCTCGTCCTCTGCGGCGTAGCCCTCCTCGGTAGACCAGTCCTTTGCGCCCTCGATCAGGTCGAGCGCGACGTACGGCGCGCGCGTCGCGCCGTGTACCGCGTCGTCGACGCGGGAGCGCGCTTTGCGCAGTACGGCCTCCAGGTCTGACCAATCTGTCTGGTCAGATCGGTCTGTCTGCCTGGTCTGTTCAGGCTTGCGAATCAGGTCGACGGCGAATTGAAGTGACTCGTCGAGGAACTCGACCGGCGCGAGCAGCCGGTCGGCGAGGCCGAGCTCGAACGCTTCGGGCGCAGTCAGCAGCTTGTTCTGGCGGAGCGGGTTCAGGACGATCAGCTTCGCGGCGGCTTCGGGCCCGATGAGTTGCGGTGTCAGTTGCGTGCCGCCCCAGGCGGGGATGATCGACAACGCGACCTCGGGAAAGCCGATGTGGCGGACGTTCGACGCGAGCGTCCGTGCGTCGCAATGGAGCGCGAGCTCGAGGCCGCCGCCGAGCGCGGCGCCGTTGATCGCGGCGACGGTGGGGAACGGCAGCGCGCGGATGCGGCCGAACAGGTCGTGGCCCGCGCGGGTTCCCGCCTGGGCAGCTTCGGCAGACGGCATCTTCGTGAACTCGTCGATGTCGGCGCCGACGCAGAAGACGAACGGCTTGCCCGTCACGACCATCGCGGCCCAGTCGCCCGACTCGAGCTGGTCGATCAGCGATACCGCCGACGCGAACGCGGAGCGTCCGAGCGTCGTCGGCTTGCGATGGTCCTCGCCGTTGTCGACCGTGACGAGCGCGATCGGGCCGACGGGCGACTCGACGTGATTCAGATGGAAGACCGTGTCGCTCACTGCTGAACGTTCTCCCAAAGGATCGCGCAGCCCATGCCCATGCCGATGCAGAGCGCGGTGAGCCCGTAGCGGCCGTTGCGTTCGCGGAGCCCGTACGCAAGCTGCGAGATCAGGCGCACGCCGGTCGCGGCGAGCGGATGACCGCAGGCGATCGCGCCGCCGTATGGATTCAGCCGCGGATCGTCGCCGGCCACCCCGAGCTCGTCGCACCATGTCAGCACCTGCACCGCAAACGGCTCGTTCAGCTCGAAGAGGTCGACGTCGTCGAGCGAGATGTCGGCCTGCTCGAGCACGCGCTTCGTCGCGGGCACCGGGCCGTAGCCCATCAGGTGCGGCTCGACGCCGGCGTACGCGTAGCCCACGAGCCGTAGCTTCGGCTTCAGGCCGAGCTCCACCGCGGTTTGCTCGGAGACGAGGAACGCGGCGGTCGCACCGTCGGTGAGGCCGGCGGAGTTGCCGGCGGTGACGCGGCCGCCCGCGCGAAACGCGGGCTTCAACGCCGCAAGTCCTGCCAGCGTCGTGTCGGGCCGCAGGAACTCGTCGCGGTCGGCGATCTTCCAGCCGGTGTCGGAGAAGACGGACATCGGCACCACTATCTCCTTCATCACGCCGCTCTCCTGCGCTGCTTCAGCCCATGCGGCTGCAGCCTTCTGGTGCGAGGCGAGCGCGAACGCGTCGGCGCGCTCCTTCGTGATCGCGGGAAAGCGGTCGTGCAGGTTCTCGGCGGTCTGGCCCATCGACGCGGCCGATTCGTCGATCAGCCGCTCGGAGACGAAGCGCGGGTTGAAGTCGACGTTCTCGCCCATCGGGTGGTGGCCCATGTGCTCGACGCCGCCGGCGACGGCGACGTCCACCGCGCCGAAGGCGATCTCGCCGGCCGCCGCGGTGACGGCGGTGAGGGCGCCCGCGCACATGCGGTCGACCGCGAAGCCCGGCACCGTCTCGGGGATGCCTGCGAGCAGGGCGACGTCCCGGCCGAGAGTCAGGCCCTGGTCGCCGACCTGCGCGGTCGCGGCGAGCACGACGTCGCCGATCCGCTCCGGCGGAATCTCGGGATTGCGCCTGAGCAGCTCGCGTATCGCCTTGACGGCCATGTCGTCGGCGCGCGTGCGCCAGTACTGGCCCTTCGGGCCGGCCTTGCCGAACGGCGTGCGTACGCCGTCGACGAAGAGGACCTCTCGCAGCTCCCGCATCTCTGCTCCACGATAGCGAGGCGAGGCCTTGACTGATCGGTCAATCAAGTAGCGGCATACTCACGCCGTGAACTGGAACGAACACGCCGGCGCGGCGATCGAGCGCTACCGGGACGGCGAGAGCCGGCTGGGCGATGCGACCGACGAGGATCCGCGGCAGCGGCAGTTGACCCGGCTCGGCAACACCGCGTGGGCCGCAGGCCTCTCCCTGCTGATGGCCGGCGACCGCGACGCCGCGGACGAGTGGCTTCGCCGCGCCGCCGAGCGCTACCGCGAGAGCTGGCAGGACGCCCCGCCCGACGCCTGGGGGCGGCCCATCGCTGCGATGAAGGCACTGCTGGTCGCCGGCGAGGACGCCTCGGAGGCCGCGCGGTGGGCGCTCGACGCCGGAGCCGCTGAGGCCGCGTCGCCGATCGGACGCTATGTGGGAACACTTGCGCTGCTCGTGCTCGGGCAGGACGCCGACGCTCGCGTGCTCGCCTCGACGCTGCGCGACCGCGACGACTTCCCGCGCGACGTCGCAGACGCACTGGCGACGGTCGCCGCACGCGATCGCGAGGGCTACCTGGTCGCAGTCGAGAGTGTGCTCGAGTCGTTCGAGCAGCGGTCGGAGTTCCTCGAGGACGTCGCTGTCGCCGACACCGTCATGGTGCTCCAGTTGCTCGCGACGGCGCGTGATACCGCCGTGGAGCTCGCCGCCTCGCCTCGCCTTCCGGATTAGAGCTTCGATGCAGCCGCCGTGTCGAGCACGGCGACGGTGTTCCCGTTCGCGGCGCGCACGAGGCTGCCGGGCGTTGCCTTCGCCGGCTCGCCGACGAACGCCCGCTGCGCCGCCTCGGCCTTGTCCTCACCTGCAACCAAAAACAACACTGTGTCGGCTGCGCGCAGCATCGGCAGCGTCAGCGTGATCCGGTCGACCCACGGCTGGAGCTTTGCCTCCGCGCCGATCACCTTCCGGTCGGTGACGGCGAGTGTCGGTTGCTCCGGATAGAGCGAGGCTACGTGCCCGTCGGGACCGAGGCCGAGCAGCAGCAGGTCGAACCGCTCGAGCAGGCCGAGCTCCTGCTCGTAGAGCTGCGCCCCGTCATCGCGACCGAGCTCGCCACGCATCCGGTGGACGGCTGCGGGCCTGCCCGCGACGCGGTCGATCAGCGCGATTCGCGCCATGTTGTAGTTCGACAGCGGATCGTCGGCCGGTGCGCAGCGCTCGTCACCCCACCACAACTCGACGCCGGTCCAGTCCTGTTCGAGGTCGGCCGCGAGCTCGTACGCGCGCTTCGGCGTCGTGCCGCCCGTCAGCACGACGTGGCCGCCGGCCCGAGCCGCCGCCGCGAGCCGCTCAGCGACGATGCAAGCAGCGGCCTCAGCGTCGTCCGCGACGATGATCTCGACGTCGCGACCCGCGGCCACGACTTGTTCAGCCTTCTTGCGAGAGCTCGCGCGCGCGGTTCATCGCCGCCTGAATCGCGTTCAGGAACGCGGCGCGCACACCGGCCTGCTCCAGCTCGCGGATCGCTGCGATCGTCGTCCCGCCCGGCGAGGTGACCGACTCGCGCAGCTCCACTGGATGCATGCCTTCGTCGCGAAGCTGCTTCGCCGTGCCGAGCATCGTCTGCACGACGAGCGTCGTCGAGACCTCCCGCGAGACGCCGAGCAAGATGCCCGCCTCGATCATCGCCTCGGCCAGCAGCGCGAAGTACGCCGGTCCCGAGCCCGACAGCGCGGTTACGGCATCCATCGTGTCCTCCGGCACGCGCACGACGCGACCGAGATGCAGCAGCGCTTCCTCCGCGAGTGCGAGCTGCTCGTCTCCGGCGTGCGAGCCGGCACAAATTCCCGCCATGCCCTCGTGCACGGTCGACGGTGAGTTCGGCATCGCACGGACGACGGGAACGCCGTCGGCGATGCGCGCCTCGATGTACGACGTGCGAATCGCAGCCGCGACGGAGAGCAGCGTCTGGTCGGTCGAGAGCAGCGCTCCGATCTCGGCGAGCAGCGTGTCGATGTCCTGCGGCTTCACCGCGACGACGACGAGCTGTGCGCCGCGCAAGGCGTCGGGATTCGACGTCGTCGCCTCGACGCCGTGCCGCTCGTGCAGCGCGGTGGCGCGCTCGGCGCTGCGGGTGGTGACGACGATCTCGTCCGGCGTACGCCAGCCCGAGCTCAGCAGCCCCGACAGAAGCGCTTCGCCGATGCGGCCGGCGCCGATGATCGCGATCTTCCTCGTCCCCGCCATGTGCTGAGTATTCCTACGCGGCGCGCGCTTCGCTGACCGGTAGCAAGCCGCGGCCGAAGCCAGCGAGGAGATACATGCTCGCGAGGCCCGCCCAGTCACCGTACGGCTCGAGCAACTCGGCGGTCTCCCATCCTTCGACGGGACGGCCGCGCAGCGCCCGCAGCAGCTTCACGAGGCCGAGGTCGCCGACGAGCCCGTAGTCCATGCGTCCGAGACCCTGGAGGCAGACGACGCCCACCGACCACGGACCGAGGCCGCGCTCGCGCGTGAGCCGTTGCGCGATCGCCTCCGTCGACTCGGCGTGGAGACGCTCCAGCTCGAACGAGCGGCAGAGACGCACGAGCGCTGCGGCGCGGCGCGTGTGGAGGCCGAGCGCGCGGAGCTGCGCCGGCGCGATCGCCCCGAGGTCACCGGTCGTCGGCGAGACGTGCAAACGCTCAGGTCCCGCAGCGCACAACGCGCGGATGATCTTCTGCTCGAGCCGGCGCGCGATCTTCGCCTCGATCAGCTGGCCGCAGAACGCGCGCAGCAGCGCCTGCGCCACGGTGGGCACACGGATGGGACGCAACCCGCGCAGCGCCCGCGACGCCGGGCCGAGCATCGGGTCGTCTCGCACCAGGCGGAGGAAGTCGGAGTGGTCGTGCTCGAGCGCGAGGATCCACCGCAGCCGGTCGAGGCTCGCCTGCGACTCGGCGACGATCGTCACGGTTCCATCAGGCTGCTGCCAGGCGCGCGCTACCTCGACGCGATCCTCGACCGCCAGCACCTGCGTGAACACGCCGTCGCGAAACGTGCGCGTCGCGTCGCTCGAGAAGCGTGCGGAGAGCTGAAGCGAGAACGGTCCCCGCGGCGTGACCGCGAGCTCGACCGTCAACGCTCGGCGTGCGACTCGGCAGGCACCGTGCGCATGCCGAGCTCGGTGCCGCGCTCGAGCACGTCCAGGGCCTGCTCCTCGCGTCCGAGCTCGCGGAGCATCTTCGCCCACGAGCGGCATGCCGTCGTCGCCTCGCGCCACTGGTGCAACTCCTCGAGGATGTCGACGGCGCGACGGAACGACTCGTCTGCTCCGGCGTGCTCGCCAATGAGTGCGAGACCGTCGCCCAGCGCGTGGTACGCGCGTCCTTCGTCGACGGGACTCCCGCCGGCATTCAGCTCGAGTGCGCGTCGCGCAAGCGTCACCGCGGCGTCGCCCTGGCTCCGCAGGGCCGCGATGCGCGCCCGCTGGATCGTGATCTCGACGACGTCGACGGGAGACGCCGGAACCGTCAACAGCTGCTCGGCCTTGTCGAGGTGCACCTCGGCGCCGTCGGCGTCGCCGCGCGCGAGCGTGATGCCGCCGGCGAGGATGTGGGCGCGCGCCAGGTGCAGCGTGTCATCGGTCGCCTGCAGCAGCGCGATCGCCTTACGCACGTTGCTGAGAGCGACGAATGCGCGGCCCTCGGCGTGCGCGAGGCGCGCCATCGACCAGTAGAGGCGCACGCGCATGTACGGGTCGTGTGTCTCGTCGAGCCGGGCAAGGGCGTGTGCGACGACCTCCTCTGCTCGCGCGAGCTCACCCATGTCGCTCAGCGCGTAGCTCAGGAGCGTCGCGTAGCGCGCCTCGAGCGCCGGATCGCCGCCTGCTTCGCCGAGGCCCTCGATGCAGCGCTCGTAGAGCTCGACGGCTTCCTGAGGCCGGCCCGACAACGCGTAGGAGCGCCCGAGGTACGCGTAGATCTCGTACCGCTCGACCGGCGCGAAGGGCTCGCCCTCGAGTGCCGCTTCGAGCAGCGTCGCCGCTCTCGTCCACTCGGAGCGG
>JANMWV010000102.1:0-12171 GCA_031394165.1 Actinomycetes bacterium | reverse complement strand
CGACGTCGCGGTGCTGCTCAACCTCGAGCCCGACCACCTCGATCGCCACGGGAGCTTCGAGGCATACCGCGACGCCAAGCTCCGCATCTTCGAACGGGCGCGCACGAAGGTCGTGCCACGCGGCTCGGGTCTCGACGGGATCGAGTTCGCCGCCGACGACCCGCTGCCCGCAGAGCCACTCATCCCGGGCGCGCACAACCGCGAGAACGCCGCCGCTGCGACGGCGGCCGCGCGCGCCGCCGGCATCGACGACGCGGCGATCGCCGACGCGTTGCGCACCTTTGCCGGTGTTCCGCACCGGCTCGAGCTCGTCCGCGAGCTGCGCGGCGTCCGCTACGTCAACGACTCGAAGGCGACCAACACCGCCGCTGCACGCCGCGGTGCCGCCTCGTACGGCGATTCGCCTCTGCGCCTGATCCTCGGCGGCTCGCGCAAGGGGGAGGACTTCACCGGGTTCGCGCGCGAGCTTCCCGACACGGTGCGCTCCATCTATCTCATCGGCGAGACGGCCGACGAGCTCGCTGTCGCACTCGACGCCGCCGGGCGCGCGTACGTCCGCGCCGGCGAGCTCGCACGCGCCGTCGCCCTCGCGGCGAGCGACGCAGAGCCCGGCGACGTCGTGCTGCTGTCGCCTGCAAGCGCAAGCTACGACCAGTTCGACAACTTCGAGCAGCGCGGCGACACGTTCCGCCGCCTCGTCGAGGAGCTCTCGTGACCGCGCGTACGAAGCAGCGCCCGTTCGAATGGCAGCTGCTCGTCTTCGTCACGCTCGCGCTGACGTTCTTCGGTCTCGTCATGGTCTACAGCGCGACCTCCGCGTCGGCTGCGCTCGGCAACGGCAACCCCGTCGGCTATCTCGAGCGCCAGGGCATCTACGCCGCGATCGGGCTCGCGCTGCTCGTCTTCGCCTCCCGCACCGACTTCCGCAAGCTGAAGGCGCTCGCGCCGGGGCTGATCGTCGCCTCGCTGGGCCTCTGCGCAGCGGTGCTCGTCGTCGGCGAACGCATCAACGGCGCGCGCCGCTGGATCGCCTTCGGCCCCGCTGCGTTCCAGCCGTCCGAGCTGGCGAAGCTCGCGCTCGTCGTCTGGTGCGCCGCGTATCTCGCGCGCAGGCCGCCGCCGCAGACACTCGCCGAGCTCGCACGCCCCGTCGGCCTGCTCGTCGGCGTCTTCTGCCTGCTCGTGCTCGTCGAGCCCGACCTCGGCACTGTGATCACGATCGTCGTGATGGTCGGCGCCATGTTGCTCGTCTCCGGGACGAGGCTGCCGACCCTCGCCTCGGCATACGGGATCGTCTTCGCACTCGCGGCGATCGCAGCCTGGACGTCTCCGTATCGCCGCGCTCGGTTGCTGATCTTCCTCGACCCGTGGAAGGACCCGTCGAACAACGGGCTGCAGAACGTGCAGGCGCTGATCAGCCTCGGCTCCGGCGGGATCTTCGGCCGGGGCCTCGGGCAGGGGATCGGCAAGATCCACTACCTCCCGGAGGCGCACACCGACATGATCTTCGCCGTGATCGGCGAGGAGCTCGGGCTCGTCGGCGCCGCGATCGTCTGCGCGGGCTATTGCGCCTTCGCGTACGCCGGGCTGCGCCTCGCGATCGGCTGCAAAGATCCCTTCGGAAAGCGCCTGGCTGCGGGCATCACGGCCCTCATCTGCGGCCAGGCCGCGGTCAATCTCGCTGCGGTGCTCGGCCTCGCGCCGCTGACCGGAATCCCGCTCCCGTTCGTCTCGTACGGAGGCTCCAGCCTCGTCATCGCCCTCCTGTCGGTCGGCATCCTCCTTAACATCGCCCGTGGCCATGGTGGAAGACAGACAGCTGCGGTGCCTGATCGCGGCCGGCGGGACAGTGGGGCACGTCGCCCCGTCGCTGGCCGTGGCGGAAGCGCTGCGCGCGCGCGGGGTGGAAGTGACGTTCGCCGGGTCGCCGGATCGCGTCGAGGCGCGGCTCGTTCCTGAGCGCGGGTACGCGTTCGACGCGTTCCGCATCGCGGGCTTTCCGCGGCGTCCGTCACTGCTGCTCTTTCGCGCGCTCGCACTCGCGGCTGCATCGCCCGTCGCGTGTCTGCGCATCCTCGCCCGACGGCGGCCCGACGTCGTGCTCGGCGGCGGCGGCTACGTCGCGGGACCGATGGTGCTCGCTGCGTGGCTGCGACGGATTCCGGCCGCGCTGACGGAGGCCGACGCGCACCTCGGGCTTGCGAACCGTCTTGCCACGCCGTTCGCGCGCCGCCTCTTCCTCGCGTATCCGGTCGCGCACGCCGGCAGGAAGGCGCACGTGGTCGGCCGCCCGATTCCCGCGAGCTCCCGGGCTCCGTCCCGGGGCGAGGCCCGGGCGGCGCTCGGCCTGCCGGCCGAGGGTCTGCTCGTCGTCGTCTTCGGCGGCAGCCTCGGCGCGCGCACGCTCAACGAGCTCGCGATCGACGCCTGGGGCACAGCAGGCCCGGACGTCCTGCACATCGCGGGCGAGCGCGACTACGCGCGGTTACGTAACCGCGTCTCGAGGCCCGGCTACCGGATCGTGCCGTTCCTCGACGATTTCGGTGCTGCGCTCGGCGCCGCCGACCTGATCGTGGCGCGTGCCGGTGGATCCGTGTGGGAGATCGCGGCGGCCGGCAAGCCCGCGATCCTCGTGCCCTACCCGGAGGCGACCGCAGACCACCAGGGCGCGAACGCGCTGTACTTCGAGCAGGCCGGTGGAGCGATCGTCGTGCTCGATCGTGACGCGGGGGCGAGCGTGCCGCCGCTCGTGGAGCACCTCTTGTCGACGCCGGCACGCCTCGAGAAGATGGGCGCGGCGATGCTCGCCGCCGCCAAGCCCGACGCCGCCGAGAGGATCGCGGATGAGCTCGTCGCGCTCGCAGCCGCTCGCCGGTAGGCGCATCTGGATCGCCGGCATCGGCGGTGCCGGTATGAGCGCGTACGCACTCGTCGCGCACGCGTGGGGCGCCGAGGTTGCGGGGTGGGACCGCGTCGACACGCCGTATCTCGCCCATCTCGACGACGGCATCGACGTGACGATCGCCACGGAGCCGCCTGCGCCGCCCGACGGCTGGGAGGTCTACGTGTCGACGGCGTTCGCCGGCAAGGTCGACGGACGCCCACGCGCGGAGCTGCTCGCAGAGCTCGTGTCGCTCCGCAGGTCGATCGTCGTTGCCGGTGCGCACGGCAAGACCACGACGAGCGCGATGATCGCCTTCTGCCTCGACCGGCTTGGGCTCGACCCGACGTTCCTGATCGGCGGCGAGGTCGCGCAGCTCGGGGGCAACGCGCGCGCGGGGGAGGGCTGGCTCGTCGTCGAGGGGGACGAGTCCGACCGCTCCGTCGCAGCACTTCGTCCCGAGGTCGCCGTTCTGCTGAACGTCGACCTCGACCACCACACGACCTTCGGCTCGCGCGCCGAGGTGGCGGAGCTCTTCGAGCACTGGCTCGCACACGTGCCGAACGTCGTGCGGGCGGAAGAGCTCGATCCCGTCGAGCTCGTGCTCCGGGTGCCGGGAGAGCACAACCGCAGGAACGCCGCGGCTGCGATCGCTGCGATCGAGCTTGCCGGCGTCGCGCGCCCCGACGCAGAGCGCGTGATCGTGGAGTTCGAGGGCGTCGGCCGCCGCCTCGAGCGCAAGGGCGAGTCCGGCGGCGTTCTCGTTCTCGACAGCTACGCGCACCACCCGGCAGAGCTCACGGCCGACATCGCCGCCGTCGGGAACGGTGGACGCGTGCTCGCACTGTTCCAGCCGCATCTGTATTCGCGCACGTTGCACCTCGCGCACGAGTTCGCAGTTGCGCTCGCGACGGCCGACGCTGTGTGCGTGACGGACGTCTATCCGGCGCGTGAGGAGCCCCTGCCGGGCGTGAGCGGACGGTTGATCGTCGAGGAGCTCGCCCAGGTACGTCCCGGTATGCGGCTCGCATTCGTGCCGACCGTCGCAGAAGGCGCGCGGCTCGTCGCCTCGTGGGCGCGTGCAGGCGACACGGTGCTCACGCTCGGAGCCGGTGACGTCGATCGCGCCGCGCCGCTGCTGCTCGAGGCGCTCGCGTGATGCTCGAAGAAGGCGTCGAGCTCTCCCGCTTCACGACGCTCGGGACCGGCGGCCCGGCGCGCGCGTTCGCGCGGCCCGAGTCCGTGGTCGAGGTCGAGGAGTTGCTGCGCTGGGCGGCGGCCCACGACGTCGAGGTCGCAACCGTGGGCCTCGGGTCGAATCTGCTGGTCGCCGACGAGGGAGTCGACGCGCTCGTGCTGAAGCTGGCGGGCGCGCTCGCCCAGGTCGAGGCCGACGGCGAGCTCCTGCGGGCGGGCGGCGGCGCAGCGAACGCCGTCGGACTGCACAAGGCACGCGCGGCCGGTCTCGGCGGTTTCGAGTTCGCCTGCGCGATCCCCGGGACGGCCGGCGGCGGCGTCTGGATGAACGCCGGCGCGTACGGCTGCGACTTCTCGCAGGTGCTCGCCCGTGCGCTGGTCGCCACGGCCGAGGGCAGCGGCTGGCTGACGCCGGCCGAGCTCGGGCTCTCGTACCGGCACTCGAACCTGCGGCACGGCCAAGTCGTCGTCGAAGTGGAGTTCCGGCTGGCGCCGCGGCCGCCGGCCGAGATCAAGGCGGAGGTCGCGGAGCTGAACGCCCGGCGCAAAGCCGCGCAGCCGACGAACCGCCGCACCTTCGGCAGCGTCTTCAAGAATCCCGAGCACGAGCTGAGCGCGGGGCGGATGCTCGAGGCCTGCGGGCTGAAAGGCCACCGCATCGGCGGCGCCCAGATCTCGCCAAAGCACGCGAACTTCATCGAGAACGCGGACGGCGCGCGGAGCGCGGACGCGGTTGCCCTGATGGCGGAAGCGCGGCGCCGCGCGCACGAGCGGTACGGTGTCGAGCTGCGCCACGAGGTCGAGCTCCTCGGCGGGCTCGTGGTGCCGCCGCTTCGCACCCCAGACTGAAACGGCGCAGAGTAGGAGCGGCCTGCCGGGCGGCGAACCTGGGCAGGTGACCGCCCAGCGTCGAGCGTCCCAGACCCGTGCCGTCAAACGGCGCCAGGCAGAGAGCCGGGCGCCGCGTGTCTCCCGTGTGCCGCATCGGTTCCTGCCGTCGGGCCGCTCGATACTCGCCGGGCTCGCGCTCGTCGCCCTCGCCGGCGGGGCGTACGTCGCCGCCCGGCAGACCTCGACCTTTGCCGTCGCGCACATCGAGGTGGCAGGCGGGTCGCCCGTCGTGCGCGCGCAGGTGCGCCGCGAGCTTGCGTCGCTGCGCGGCACGAGCCTCCTCGCCGTCGACGGAGGTGCGCTCGAGCGCCGCATCGACGCGCTGCCGACGATCGTGTCGGCACGCTACGACCGCGCGTTTCCGCACACGTTCCGGCTGACGGTCGTTCCCGAGGCTCCCGTCGCCGTGCTGCACCGTGGGGCGGAGACGTGGCTCCTCTCGGGCCGCGGTCGCGCCGTCAAGCGCATCCCGCCGGGCACACAGCCGGCGCTACCGCGCATCTGGGTGCCGCGCTCGACGCAGGTCTCAGCGGGGGCCTTCGTGCAGCCGGACGGCGTCGGACGGGTCGCGCGCGCACTGGCGCTCGCACTCGGTGCCCGCTTCCCCGCCCGGATCGCGACGGCGCAGCTCGTACGCAGTCAGCTCACGCAAGGGGAGCTCATGCTGCGGCTGCGCTCCGGGCTCGAGCTCCGGCTCGGGGAGCCGACCGACGTCCGGCTGAAGCTTGCGATCGCACGGCAGGCACTGCGGGCCGTGCCCGCCGGCTCGGCCTACCTCGACGTGAGCGTGCCCGGCAGGCCCGTCGCGGGAACCCAACCCTCAACTCTCAGGTAGAGGTGGAGTGTATGAACGGTCAAGCTTTGATTGACAGCCAGATGCGCCGCATCTACCCTGCGCCGCGCAGTTCTCTTTCACGCCCGTACGCTCCACTAAAGGTTCAGGTGTCGGCCCTATGAGCATGCGCGACCAATCCGGGAACTATCTCGCTGTGATCAAAGTCGTCGGCGTCGGCGGCGGCGGCACGAACGCCGTCAACCGCATGGTCGACGCAGGTCTCACGGGGGTCGAGTTCATCGCCGTCAACACGGACGCGCAGGCGCTGATGATGTGCGACGCCGACGTGAAGATCCACATCGGCTCACAGGCGACCCGCGGGCTCGGCGCGGGCGCGGATCCCGTCGTCGGCCATGCCGCCGCACAGGAAAGCCGCGACGAGTTGAAGGAGGCGCTGAAGGGCGCCGACATGGTCTTCGTCACTGCCGGCGAGGGCGGCGGCACCGGTACCGGTGGCGCACCGATCGTCGCCGAGCTGGCCCGCGAGCTCACCGCGCTCACCGTCGGCGTCGTCACGAGGCCGTTCGTCTTCGAGGGCCGCAAGCGGGCGCAGCAGGCGGATCAGGGAATCGAGAGCCTGCGCGACCGCGTCGACACCTTGATCGTGATCGAGAACGACCGGCTGCTCCAGGTCGTCGAGAAGCGCACCTCCGTCACCGACGCGTTCCGGATGGCGGACGACATCCTGCGCCAGGGCGTCCAGGGGATCACCGACCTGATCACGGTGCCCGGCCTCGTCAACCTCGACTTCGCCGACGTGCGCACGATCATGCGCGACGCCGGCTCGGCGCTGATGGGTATCGGCACGGCGTCCGGCGAGAACCGGGCGTCCGAGGCGGCACGCGGCGCCGTCTCCTCGCCGCTGCTCGAGACCTCGATCGAGGGCGCCACCGGCATCCTCCTCAACATCACCGGCGGTCCCGAGATCGGGCTCTTCGAGGTCAACGAGGCTGCCGAGGTGGTCACCGGCGCAGCCGACCAGAACGCGAACGTGATCTTCGGTGCGGTCATCGACGACTCGATGGGCGATGAGGTGCGGGTCACGGTCATCGCCACGGGCTTCGGCGGCTCGCGCCGCCGGCGGCGCCGCGAGGTGAGCGAGGCGCCGATCCCGTCCGCCCAGATCCCCGGCGGCGGCTTCGAGATGCCGGACGAGGCGCTCGACGTGCCGTCGTTCCTGCGCGACGACTGAGCCCGCTTCGGTCCGCGTCCGTCGGCTGCGGGACAGTCACTAGGATCGTTTCTGCAATGGCGCAGACCCTTCAGCGCACTCCGCTGCACGACCGTCACGTCGCGCTCGGTGCTCGGATGGTCCCGTTCGCGGGCTGGGAGATGCCGGTGCAATACGAGGGCGTCATCCAGGAGCACCGTGCCGTGCGCACCGACGCGGGCGCGTTCGACGTCTCGCACATGGGCGAGATCGAGGTCGAGGGGCCGCGCGTGCTCGAGCTGCTCCAGGGGCTGCTGTCGAACGACCTCGACCGCCTCGGGCCCGGCGATGCGCAGTACACGCTGCTGACGAATGAGCGCGGTGGGATCATCGACGACCTGATCGCCTACCGCCTCGACGAGTTCCGCTTCCTGCTCGTCGTGAACGCCTCGAATCGCGACGCCGACTTCGGCTGGATCAAGGAGCACGAGATCAGCGGCTCAGACGTGCGAGACGTTTCCGACGAGTACGCGCTCGTCGCCGTGCAGGGGCCGAACGCGGTCGAGAAGCTCGGCCTGCCGCCGGCGAAGCAGTTCACGTTCTCCGAGGAGCGCATCGAAGGCGTCGAGGCGATGGTCAATCGCACCGGGTACACCGGCGAGGATGGCTGCGAGATCCGATGCATGGCGGAGGACGCGGTCGCACTCTGGGACGCAGTGCTCGCGCGCGGGATCACCCCGTGCGGGCTCGGCGCGCGCGACACGTTGCGTCTCGAAGCCTCGCTGCCGCTGCACGGAAACGACATCGGGCCGGACACCGACGCGATCGAGGCCGGCGTTGCCTGGACGTGCGCGCTCGACAAGAAGGACTTCACCGGCGCGGACGTGCTGCGCCGCTGCAAGGAAGCAGGGCCTGCGCGCAAGCTCGTCTCCTTCGTGATGGAGGAGAAGGCGATCCCGCGCCAGGGTATGCAGATCGCCGAGGGCGGCATCGTCACCTCGGGATCGCACTCGCCGATGCTCGACGTCGGCATCGGCATGGGGTATGTGCCGACGAGTCATGCGGCGCCTGACACACCGTTGACGATCGACGTGCGCGGGAAGCCCCGCAAGGCCCGCGTCGTCAAGCGACCGATCTACAAGAAGGAGGACTGACCTTTGGCGGCTGAGGAGACGTATCCCGACGACCTGAAGTACCACCGCGAGCACGACTGGGCGCGGGTGGACGGCGATGAGGCCGTGCTCGGCGTCACCTGGTTCGCGGGCGACGCGCTCGGCGAGCTCGTGCACTTCGAGCCGCCGGCACCGGGCTCCACGATCGCGAAGGACACGTCGTACGGCGAGGTGGAGTCGGTCAAGGCGGTCTCCGACGTGATCGCACCGCTCTCCGGCGAGGTGCTCGAGGTCAACCAGAAAGTCGTCGACGCGCCCGAGACGGTGAACGAGGATCCGTACGGCGAGGGCTGGCTGATCCGGATTCGCCTGTCCGATGCGTCGGAGGTCGACTCGCTGCTCGACGTCGCCGGGTACAAGCAGGTTCTGGCAGAGCAGTGACGCACCCGTTTCTCGCTCTCACCGACGACGACCGGGAGGAGATGCTGCGCACGATCGGTGTCTCGTCGGTCGACGAGCTGTTCCGCGACATCCCCGCCGGCGTCCGCTTCGACGGTGCCCTCGATCTCGAGCGCCCGCTCGGCGAGGCGGAGCTTTCCGCCCACATGGAGGAGCTCGCCGCGCGCAACGTCGACATGGGGCGCGAGCTCTCGTTTCTCGGCGCGGGCATCTACGACCACTACGTGCCGGCGGTGGTCGACATGCTGATGCAGCGCGGCGAGTTCCTCACCGCGTACACCCCGTACCAGCCCGAGATGAGCCAGGGCGTGCTGCAAGCGATCTTCGAGTACCAGACCGCGATCTGCGAGCTCACAGGTATGGACGTCTCGAACGCGTCGGGCTACGACGGCGCGACGGTCACGGCCGACGCCTTGTTCATCGCGAAGCATGCGCGACCCGGCAAGACGAAGATCGTCATCACCGAAGCGACGAACCCGCAGGTGCGCCAGGTCGTGAAGACGTACGCGCCCGGCTTCGGGCTCGAGATCGTCGAGGTGCCGCACCGCGGCGGCACGACCGATCCCGACGAGCTGGGCCGGGCGGCGGAGGGCGCGGCCGCAGTGATCTTCCAGCAGCCGAACTTCTTCGGCTGCCTCGAACCGGCCCCGGAGCTCGCCGCCGCGGCGAACGACGCCGAGGCGGTCTCGGTCGCCCACGTCGATCCGCTCTCCCTCGGGGTGCTCGAGGCGCCGGCGCGCTACGGTTGCGCGCTCGCACTCGGCGAGGGCCAGGGTGCCGGCAACGTCCCCGCCTACGGCGGGCCGCATTACGGCTTCCTCGCCTCGCAGCAGGAGTTCATCCGCCGCATGCCGGGACGGATCGTCGGCGAGACGGTAGACGCCGCGGGTCAGCGCGGCTATGTCCTCACCCTGCAGACGCGCGAGCAGCACATCAGGCGCGAGAAGGCGACGTCGAACATCACGACGAACCAGACGCTGCTCGCCCTCGGCGGGCTCGTCTACCTCACGTGGCTCGGGCCGCAGGGGCTACGCGAGCTGGGGGAGACCTGTCTCTCGCTGGCCGCGTACGCGAAGCAGCAGCTTCAGGAGCGCGCCGGGCTCGAGCTCGTGTTTCCAGAGCGGGCAACATTCAAGGAGTTTGCCGTGCGGGTCGGACGGAACGCGCGCGACGTGATCCGCGACGCGCGCGTGCAGGGCGTCCATCCCGGCTACGCACTCGGACGCGACTACGAGGGCATGGACGATGTGCTTCTCGTCGCGGTGACCGAGAAGCGCACGCCGGCGGACATCGACCGGCTCGCCGACGTGCTCGCGGAGGTGGCTCGGTGAAGCTGATCTACGAGAAGTCGCGTCCGGGCCGACGCGCATCGGCGATACCGCGCCACGACGGGCTGCCCGCTGCGGAGGTTCCCCAAGAGCTCCGTCGCACGGAGCCGCCGCGCCTCCCCGAGGTGCCCGAGTTCGAGCTCGTGCGCCACTTCACGGAGCTCTCGACGCGCAACTTCGGGATCGACAACGGGTTCTATCCGCTCGGCTCCTGCACGATGAAGTACAACCCGCGCGTCAACGAGCGCCTCGTCGGGCTGCCGGGCTTCGCGAGCATTCACCCGCTGCAGGACGTCGACGGCGTGCAAGGCGCGCTCGACCTCGAGTGGCGCCTGCAGGAGATCCTCGCCGACGTCACCGGGCTGCACGCCGTGTCGCTGCAGCCGGCCGCCGGGTCGCAGGGCGAGCTGACCGGGTTGATGCTCGTGCGCGCGTACTTCGAGGATCGCGGCGAGTCGGAGCAACGGCGCAAGGTCGTGATTCCCGACACCGCGCACGGCACGAATCCCGCGTCGGTGACGATGGCGGGCTACGAGATGACGCCGGTGAAGACGGATGCGCGCGGCAACATCGACGTCGACGATCTGCGCACGAAGGTCGACGAGCACACCGCCGCGCTGATGCTGACGAACCCGTCGACGCTCGGGCTCTTCGACGAGAACATCGAAGAGGTCGCGAAGATCTTCCACGACGCCGGCGCGCTCATGTACTACGACGGCGCGAATCTCAATGCGGTGTGCGGCATCTCCCGCCCGGGTGACATGGGCTTCGACATCGTGCACATCAACCTGCACAAGACCTTCTCGCAGCCACACGGCGGCGGCGGGCCGGGTGGCGGCCCGATCGCGGTGCGGGAGCTGCTCGAGCCGTATCTGCCGGTGCCTGCGGTCGTGCGCAAGGACGACGGGACGTTCGACCTCGACTTCGACCGGCCCAAGTCGATCGGCAAGGTGCGCGCTTACACGGGGCCGTTCGGTGTCTTCGTCCGCTCGTACGCGTACATTCGCGCGTACGGCCCCCGCCTGCGCGAGATGTCGGAGACTGCGGTGCTCAACGCGAACTACGTGCTCGCTCGGCTGAAGGACGCATACGAGCTGCCGTACGACCGGCTCTGCATGCACGAGTTCGTGCTCTCGGCGCGGAACCTGAAGCGCGACTACGGGGTCACTGCGCTCGACGTTGCAAAGCGGCTGATGGATTACGGCTACCACCCGCCGACGATCTACTTCCCGCTCGTCGTCCCCGAGGCATTGATGATCGAGCCGACAGAGACGGAGACGAAGGAGACGCTCGACGCGTTCTGCGACGCGATGCTCGCGATCGCGAGGGAAGCTGCGGAGACACCGGAGTTGCTGAAAGACGCGCCGCACCACCGGCCCGTGCGCCGGCTCGACGAGGTGCGCGCGGCGAAGCATCCGGTCGTGAAGTACGGCTTCGAAAAGCATCCGGAAGCGGACGCACCGCCGAGCTCCGCGGTCGTCGAGGCGAAGAAAGGCGCCTAGTGCGCCGCCGCCGGTCGATCGCACTCGCCACTGCGGCGCTCGTGGTGGTGGTCGACCTCGTGCACGAAGCGCTGACGCCGACGCCGTTCCACCACGCGCGCTCGCCCGCGGTGTTCGTGCTGGCAGCGGCGATCGCCGCCGCCCTGCTCTGGCTCGCGCCGCGCATCCCGTCGCTGGGCGTCGCGCTCGGCGCCGGCATCGCGGCGGGCGGAGCGGTCGGCACGCTCGTCTCCGGGCTCGCGTGGAGCGGTGTGCCCGATCCGTTCGTGCGCGGTGGGATTGCCTTCAACGTGTCGGACCTGGCGATCGCAGCCGGGGATGCGCTGCTCCTGGCGGCCGTGCTGCTCCACGCTTGGAGGCACCGCCACGAGCTGAGCCAGCCGGTCTGACGTTCCGCGGCGCTCGGGCGTCACGTACCCGCTCGCGCGAGGTGGCCGGATCAGGAAGGAAGCGTGATCGAGCCGTCCGCACCGAGCGTCCAGTGCGGGTTGTGCGCGATCTCCCACGCGTGGCCGTCGGGGTCGAGGAACGCACCCGAGTAGCCGCCCCAGAACGTCTCGGCGCCGTTGCGCACGATCGTCGCGCCCGCGGCGCTGGCTTCCTCGATCACCGCGTCGACATCGGCCGGCGAGCCGACGTTGTGCGCGAGCGTCACGCCGCCCCAGCCGCCGTTGTCCTCGACCCCGCTGTCCTTCGCAAGCTCGGCGCGGCTCCAGCGCGACACCACCATCGACCCGGCCTGTAAGAAGACGTTGTCGTCGTCGGGCTCGGCGCCCGAGCGCCTGCCGTGCGCTTCGTAGAAGCGCCGCGACGCCG
>JANMWV010000265.1:0-2414 GCA_031394165.1 Actinomycetes bacterium | reverse complement strand
GAAGAAATACGGCTCGCGGATGCGCGTGAACCGTCTGCCCGCCTTCAGGTGCAAGACGCGCTGCGACTTCGCCTCCTGGTACTGCGACGACGTGATGTCGCCGTTCACGAGCATCGCGTGCAACACCTCGTCACGCCGCGCAACGGCGGCGGCCGGATTGCGATACGGGTCGAAGGCCGACGGCGCCTGCGGCAGGCCGGCGATCAGCGCCGCCTGCGGGAGATCGAGCTCCTTCGCAGAGAGCGAGAAGTACGTCTCTGCGGCGGCCTCGATCCCGTACGCGTGGTTGCCGTAGTACACCTGGTTCATGTACGCGGTGAGGATGTGATCCTTCGACCAGTGGCTCGACAGCTTGATCGCGAGGCACGCCTCGATGAGCTTGCGCTTGAACGTCTGCTCGCGCGAGAGGTAGAGGTTGCGCACGAGCTGCTGCGTGATCGTCGAGCCGCCCTGCACGATCTTCCCGGCCTTCACGTCGTCGACGATCGCGCGGAGAATGCCGACCGGATCGACACCACCATGGTGGTAGAAGCGGCGGTCTTCGATCGCGACGGTCGCTGCGGGCACCCACGGAGAGATCTGGCTGCGCGTCACCGGCGTGCGGTTGCGCTCGGCGGGGATCGCACCGAGCACCGAGTTGTCCGCGGCGTAGACGAACGAGTTCTCACCGACCGCCACCGGCTGGAGCGCGTTGAGGTCGCAGCTCGATCCGAACGCCGCGGTGCCGCCCACCGTCGCGCCCACGAGCAGGACCAACGGAACGACGACGAACGCGCCGAGCAGGACGAAGCGGCGGCTCTGCCGCTTGCGGGCGCGTGCCCGCCGCCTGCGACGGCGCCGGGTGCCGAGCACGGGCTGTGTGCCCGTTCGGCGGCGACCGGACGAGGGCGGCGGGCTCATGCCCAGACATCCAGTGCGCGGAGGCGCCCCTGTGCACGCACGCGCAGGTCGCTCTCCAGCCGCCGGGCAGCGTCGTCGTCATTGGCTGCTGCACGCATCGTCACGGTTGCGTTCCCATCGAGCGCACTGACGAAAACCAGCGGGTCGCGCTCGCCGGCGACCTCCTCCCGAAGGACATCGACCACCGCGCGGAGATCGGTCGAGAGCGGAACCTGCACGGTGATCTCGGCGAACGTCCCCCTGCTGCGGATCGAAGCGTTGCGGATCGTATCCGAGACGAGCTTCTCGTTCGGGACGACGAGCCGCGCGTCGTCGCGCAGGCGAATGAGCGTGTACGTGAGGCCGATCTCCTCGACGACGCCGTCCTCGCCGGCGTAGGTGACGCGGTCACCGAGGCGCACGGGCTGGCTGAGTGCGATCAGCAGGCCGGCGACGAAGTTCCCGAGCGTGCGCTGCGAGGCGAAGCCGATGATCAAGCCGAGCACCGCCGACGACGCGAGCAGCCCGCCCGCAACCGCGCGCACCTCCGGGATCACGAGCAGCGCCGAGCAGAAGCCGATCACGAGGATCGAGGCGGTGATGCTCCGGCGCAGGACGCGGTAGCGCGTCGCCGCCTCACGCGCCATCGGCCGGCGCACGAGCCACCAGTCGATGATCCGCGCGAGCAGCGAGACGACCGCGAAGACCGCGGCAGCAATCACCAGGCGGTGCCAGAAGGGCATACGAGTCTCTAGTTCGACGCCGCGGCGGCGGATTCCTCAGCAGGCGGCGCGCCGGTGGTCATTCGAGCGGCAGCTCTCGCCGGCCCGCGAAACCGGCCTCCACGGTGTGCCAGTAGCGGACCTCGTCCTCGCCCAGCTTCCAGCAGAGCAGCACGGTCTCACCGTGCCGCAGCGCCGGGAAGTCGACCAGGCCGTCGTCGATGTCCTTCACCTCGACGCCGTACTCGAGCAGCTCGTCGATCACGCCCGTGAGCTCGTGTGCGTCACTCTCGACCTCGGCCGCCGCGGCCGCGAGCGTCGCCGGCGGAATACCGCCGCCGTTGCCACGGATCCGGACTTCGAGCTCCTCCTGCCGCGCAAGTGCGGCGACATGCGCGCGCCGGTGCTCGACCATCCGCTCGACGAGTGGGCCGACCTCGGCAAGCGCGGCGTTCGCCTCTTCAGGGGTGAAGTGCCTCATCGGTGCAACCCTATGCATCGCATGGACTCGGAGGCCACGACGATCGGCGAGCCGCATCCCCGCGTGAGCCGGCTCCGCCTCACCTGCTGGCTCGCGCTCGTCGCAGGGATCGCAGCCCTGAACTACCAGACCCGCTTCGCGGGCGGCAGCGGCTCGAGCCGGGGGCGCGACGCGGTCTACAGCTACTCGACGTTTGCGAACGGGCTCGTCGTCTACGCCTTCTGGCTCGGCCTCGTGCTCGCGATCGCGGTCGACCGCTGGGACCTGCTCGCCTTCCGCCGTCCGCGGTCCTGGCCGCGTGCTGCGAGCCTGGCGGTCACCGCGATCGTCGC
>JANMWV010000258.1:0-2636 GCA_031394165.1 Actinomycetes bacterium | reverse complement strand
CGGTATTTCGGCCGCAAGCCCGCTCCCGCGCCGGCGGCGATCGAGAGCATTCACGCGCCCGACGCGACGCCGCCCGGCCTCGGGCGGCCCTAACCCCTCCGGGGGATCTTTCGCCGCCCCGCCGACTTCGGCGCCGATGGCTCGTCTGACCGAATACACGGTCACCTACTCGAAGGTCATCGGATGCGGCTCCGAAGCACGCTCGTACTCGTCTCGATCATCGCCTGCGTGGTGATCCTCGGCGCCTGGACCGACGGGACCCACGTGGCGGTCGCCGACGGCCCCCGCGCGGTACCGGCGGCGCGGCCGTGGGACGCGATCGTCGAGATCTCGCGTCACGGACGCCGTCTCGACGGCTTCCGGCCGGTACTCACGATCGCCGGCCTCGGCGACCCGAAGAGCTTCGACGGCCGGGAGGTCGCCTCGGGGCGCTACCGCGTCCAGGTGATCTTCCCCCATGCGGGCTTCTATGCGTACACGGTGACCGTGGCCGACCGGGTCTCCGCGCGCGGCACGATCTACGCAATTCCACGCTGAGGCCGGCCGCTCTTTGCTATCGTTAACCAGGTTAACGACATGCAGAAGCTCACGGCAACAGACACGGTCGGCGTCGCAGATGCGTTGCGACCGATTCTGCTGCGGGTGGGACGCGAGCTGCGCCGTGAGGCGCGCGCCGAAGGCATCTCACCCGAGCAGGTCTCGCTCCTCGTCGCGATCAAGTACGCACCGGGCATCGGCGCCCGCGAGCTCGCCGCGCACGAGCGCGTCTCCGCTCCCGCGATGACGAAGCACGTCGACCGGCTCGAGCGTGACGGCCTTGTCGCACGCACACCGAGCGCGGACGACAAACGGCGCATCGGACTGACGCTCACCGAGCAGGGCCAGCGTGTCCTGCGTCGCGTCCGTTCGCGTCGCACCGCCTGGCTCGCGACGCGCCTCCGTGCGCTGGAGGCCGATGAGCTCCTTGCCGTCGAGGCCGCCATCGAGCCGCTGTCGCGGCTGCTCAAGGAGGACGAGAAGCACTGACCGCGGCGCTGCTCAGACTGAACCGGCGCACGTTCTCGAGCCTGCGCTACCGCAACTACCGGCTCTTCTTCGCGGGCCAGCTCGTCTCGCAGACCGGCTCGTGGATGCAGCGGATCGCGCTCGGCTGGTTCGTGCTCCAGCTCACGCACTCCGCGTTCGCGGTCGGCGTGATGGCCCTCGCCCAATTCCTGCCCTTCACGCTCTTCGGATTGTTCGCCGGCGTGATCACCGACCGCCTCGACGCACGGCGGCTGGTCGTCGGAACGCAAGTGGCGCAGCTCGGAACCGCGGTCGGACTTGCGTGGATCGCGCTCGCTGGCGTCGCACAGCCGTGGATGCTCTATCTGATCGCGTTCCTCAACGGCCTCGTGCTCGTGCTGGACGTCCCTTCGCGCCAGCAGCTCACGTATCGCATGGTCGGGCGCGAAGACCTGCCGAATGCAATCGCGCTCAACTCGAGCCTCTTCAACGCGTCACGCATCTTCGGTCCCGCCACAGCCGGCGTGGTCTACGGCTTCGCAGGCGCGGGTGTGTGCTTCCTCGTCAACGCGATCAGCTTCTTCGCGGTGCTGCTGTCGCTGCTTGCCATGCGTGCGCGCGACTTCTACGTCCTCGAGGAGTTCGAGCGGCCGTCGATCGTCCGCGGCACCCTCGAGGGCCTTGCGTTCGTGCGGAGCCAGCCGCGCATGATGCTCGTGGTCTGGCTGACCCTCGTGATCAGCACCTTTTCGTTCAACTTCAACGTGACGCTGCCGGTGTTGGCGTACTCGACATTGCACACGCAGGCAGCCGTGTACGGCGTCCTCTCGGCGCTGTTCGGCGCGGGTGCGCTCGTCGGCGCGCTCACCGCCGCGGCGTTCGGGCGGGCGTCGGCAAAGGTGATGGTCGCCGGCAGCCTCGTCTTCACCGGAATGGAGCTCGCGCTTGCGCCGGTGCACTCGACGATCGTCGCGGGTGCACTGCTCTTCCTGATCGGAGCCGGCTTCACCGCGTGGTCCGCGAACGCGAACGCGACCATGCAGCTCGCCGCGCCCGACCGGCTACGCGGTCGCGTCATCGGCATCTACTTCTACGCGTTCAACGGCACAGGCCCCGCGGCCGGCCTGCTCGCAGGGTGGCTCTGCGAGCGCGGCGGCACGCAGCTCGCGTTCATCGTCGCGGGAGCGGTCGGCCTCGCCGGCTCCGCCGCAGCGGCCGTGCGCCTCCGCGGGCGTGGGCCGACGGCCTCCCACTCGGCCCGCATCGGGGCGGCAGCAGGCCTCGCTGCGCGAAGGTGACCGCTCGCCGATCGAATCCCCCTTTTGGGGAGCAAGATCCGCGCACCTCTGGCGTCTTCATCTTCGTGCCGGGCGGAGGGCCGCAGCCCGCCCGGCACATCTTTCTCTGACCGCAGGTCGCCACCTCAGCAAGCGCGCCGGGCCTCGCGACCGCGAAGATGCGGGGATCGACGTCCACCGCACACCCGACGAGCGCTTCGAGTCGCTGCCCGACTATCCGTTCGCGCCGCACTGGCTCGACCACGACGGCGTGCGCATGCACTACCTCGACGAGGGCGCCGGCCGGCCCGTGCTCCTGCTGCACGGTGAGCCGACCTGGTCGTTCCTCTGGCG
>JANMWV010000188.1:0-1570 GCA_031394165.1 Actinomycetes bacterium | reverse complement strand
GTGCGCTTGCCCTCGCGCAGCGCCTTCTCGAGATACAGCTCGAGTCGCTGCGGGACGATCGGCCACGCACCGACGAGTGTCTGCCAGTCGAGGTACTCCTCGTTCGGATCGTCCATTCCACCGGTCAGCTCGTGCCAGCGGCGCACGTGCTCGGCCCAGCGGTCGTGCAGGCCGGCGAGCGCGCCGATGCGGGCGCGCACGTCGCCCGCGCGCTTCGTGTCGTGCGTCTGCGACGCGAGCAGCTGCAGCGGATGTCGCACAAGCCGCTCCTCTGCGGCACGGTGGAGCTCGTCCGGGCCGATCGAGAAGCGTCCGGGGTCGCCGCCGACCTCGTTGAGGGCGGTGAGGCGGAAGTAGCGGTAGAACGCGGTGTCCTCGACGCCCTTCGCCGTCACCGGACCGGTCGTCTGCTGCCAGCGCACGACGAACTCGTCGAGCTGCGGTGAGCGCTCGCCGTCGAGCAGGACGATGCGGCGCAGCTCGGCGTGCAGCACCGCCGCCACGGCTCGGTCCTCGTCTTCGACGCGGCCTGCGGCCGGCTCGACGTAGGTGCGATAGACACCGAGTGCCGCGGCCGCCTCCTCGAGCCGTGGATCGTCGTGGAGCGCGCGCAGCCGCTCGAACTCCTGCGCGAACGTCGTGCGCGCGACTTCGAGTTTCGCCTCGTGCGCGACCTCGGCGAACGAACGCCGCTCGCCGGTGAGCTCGGCATAGAGCTCCGTCAGCGGCTCTTCGCCGCGGGGGTCGACGAAGAGCGCGGTCGCGTCGTTCGCGAACTCGTACCCGGTCGTGCCCTCCACCGGCCAGCTGCGCAACTGCTCGCCGCGCTCGAGGATCTTCTCGATCCAGACGTGTGACACACCGCGCTCGCGCAACCGCTCGAGGTACTGCCGCGGATTCGCGAGACCGTCCGGATGGTCGATGCGCAGCCCTTCCACGAGCCCGTCCGCCACGAGCTCGAGCACCTTCGCGTGCGTCACCTCGAAGACCTCGGGATCCTCGACGCGAACGCCGCCGAGCTCGCCGACGTCGAAGAACCGCCGGTACCAGCCCGACTCCGGATCGAAGTCGAAGAACTTCGCGCGCGACTCCGAGTCGGCCCAGTAGCGATTCTCCGTCTCGGAGGTCGCCATGTGGTTCGGGACGATGTCGAGGATCACGCCGAGGCCCGCGTCACGCGTCGCGTCGCAGAGCGCGCGCAGCTCCTCCTCGCCGCCGAGCTCGTCGGAGACGCGCGTCGGGTCGACGACGTCGTAGCCGTGCAGCGATCCCTTGCGTGCCTGCAGCGCCGGTGACAGGTAGAGGTGGGAGGCGCCGAGGTCGCGGATGTGCGGCAGCGCGACCTCGCGTGCGGCGCGGAAGCCGAACCCCGCGTGCAGCTGGAGCCGATAGGTGCACTGGAACTCGGTCATGTCCGCCTCACGCGCGGCGGAGGAGCACGAGTGCGCGGTCCTCGACTGTGACCGCGGCGCGCGCCGGGAGCGGGCCGTTCGGCACGCCGTTGCCGGTCGAGAGCTCGACGACCCAGCGCGCGCCGAAGCGCCGCGTCGGCAGCGTGAACGGCACGGGC
>JANMWV010000118.1:0-6375 GCA_031394165.1 Actinomycetes bacterium | reverse complement strand
TCGACGCAGGTGCTCGCCGAGCCGTTCGTTGGTCGTCGTGAGCGGCAAGAGATCGCGGCGGCTCCAAAAAGAGCGCAGCCACTCGCCGCGTTCTCCGGGGAGGACATTCCCGATCCCCAGGCGGTGGAGACGTTCCTGCGCTCCAAGCTGTCGGCGCGGGAGCCGGACCCGCTCTACCGCGAGCTGCTCGCGTTGCGGCGCGCGCTGCCCCGGGAGCTCGAAGTCGAGGCCGACGAGGATGCCAAGGTGCTCCGGTTGCGGCGCGGCAACGTCGAGCTCGTCGTCGACTTCGGCGCGAAGCAGGTAGACATTCGCCGCTGATGCGAGTCTGGCCCGGACATCCCTTCCCGCTCGGCCCGGTGTGGGACGGCAGTGGCACGAACTTCGCGATCTTCTCGGAGAACGCGGAGCGCGTGGAGCTCTGCCTCTTCGACGCGCAGGGCCACGAGACGCGCGTCGAGCTGCTCGAGCACACCGCGTTCAACTGGCACTGCTATCTGCCGGAAGTCGGCCCGGGCCAGCGCTACGGCTACCGCGTGCACGGCCCCTACGATCCGGCCGCCGGGCAGCGGTTCAACCCGAACAAGCTCCTGATCGATCCGTATGCGAAGGCGATCGAGGGAGCGATCCAGTGGGATCGCGCGAACGTGCTGCCGTACGCGCCCAGCGGCGACGAAGACGCGGATCTCGAGCTCGACGACGAGGACGACGCCGACGCGATTCCGAAATGCGTCGTCATCGACCCGTTCTTCGACTGGCAGGACGATCGGCCGCCGGCGCACGCGTGGTCGGACACCGTCATCTACGAGGCGCACGTCAAGGGGTTCACCAAGCAGCACGCCGCGATACGTGACGACCTTCGCGGCACCTACGCGGGACTCGCGTCCGAGCCTGCGCTCGCCTACTTCAAGGAGCTCGGCGTGACCGCGGTCGAGGTGCTGCCGATCCACCACATCGCGGACGAGAGCTTCCTGCACGCCAAGGGGCTGACGAACTACTGGGGGTACTCGTCGATCGGCTACCTCACACCGCACGCGCTCTACGCCGCGACCGGCACGCACGGAGATCAGGTGCGCGAGTTCAAGGGCATGGTCAAGGCGCTCCACCAGGCAGGCATCGAGGTGATCCTCGACGTCGTCTACAACCACACGGCGGAGGGCAACCATCTCGGCCCGCTGCTCTCGTTCAAGGGCGTCGACAACGCGAGCTACTACCGGCTGATGCCGGACGATCGCCGCTTCTACATGGATTTCACCGGTACAGGGAACTCGCTCAACCCGGTGCACCCGTCGGTGCTGCGCCTGATCATGGATTCCCTGCGCTACTTCGTCATCGACTGTCACGTCGACGGCTTTCGTTTCGATCTCGCGTCGGCGCTCGCGCGCGAGTTCTACGAGGTCGACCGTCTCTCCGCGTTCTTCGACACGATTCATCAGGACCCGGTGCTGTCGCAGGTGAAGCTGATCGCCGAGCCGTGGGATGTCGGCCCCGGCGGCTACCAGGTCGGGAACTTCCCCGTGCTCTGGGGCGAGTGGAACGGCATCTACCGCGACACGATGCGCGACTTCTGGCGCGCGCAGGCGAACGTCGCGGAGTTCGCGTCGCGCTTCACGGGGTCGAGCGACCTCTATCAGGGGGATGGCCGCACGCCGTTCGCCTCGATCAACTTCATCACTGCGCACGACGGGTTCACGTTGCGCGACCTCGTCTCCTACAACGAGAAGCACAACGAGGCGAATCGCGAGGACAACCAGGACGGCACGGACGACAACCGCTCCTGGAACTGCGGTGTCGAAGGGCCGACCGACGATCCGCTGATCAACGCGTTGCGGGCGCGCCAGCAGCGGAACTTCCTCGCGACGCTCTTCCTGTCCCAGGGCGTGCCGATGATTCTCGGCGGCGACGAGTTCGGCCGCTCGCAGGGCGGCAACAACAACGCGTGGTGCCAGGACAACGAGATCTCCTGGTTCGACTGGGAGAGTGCAGACGCGGAGCTGCGTGAGTTCACGCAACGCCTGATTCGCCTGCGTCGCGAGCATCCGGTGTTCCGCCGCGCGGCCTTCCTCACCGGCCGCGAGGTGCGCGGCTCAGGACTGCCCGACGTCTGGTGGTTCCGCCCGGACGGGCGGCGCATGACCTACAAGGACTGGCAGCGCGACGACGCGCGCGCGCTCGGCGTCTTCCTCAACGGCGACGAGATCCCCTCGCGCACCGCCTCCGGCGAGGAGATCGTCGACGACTCGTTCCTGCTCCTCTTCAACGCGCACTTCGAGCCCGTGCCGTTCACGCTGCCGACGCGGCGCTTCGGCGCGCGCTGGGTCGTCGAGCTCTCGACCGGCAACGGCGTGCCGAACGGCCCGCTCCCGGCGCGCGCCGCGGTGACGGTCGAGGACCGCGCGCTCGTGCTGCTGCGCCGCGTGTAACGCGGCTGACGCCGCTTGCCGCGCTTAAAGCTTCTCGAGGCCCGCGAGGATCTTTTCGGGTGTGATCGGCAGGTCGCGCACGCGCACGCCGACCGCGTTGTAGATCGCGTTCGCGATCGCCGGTGCGGGGACGATCACGCACGGTTCCGAGAGGCTCTTCGCGCCGAACGGCCCCGTGGGCTCGTTGGACTCGATGAAGATGCTCTCGATCTTCCGGGGCATCTCGACGGCGGTCGGCATCTTGTAGTCGAGGAAGTCCGCGGTGAGGCAGCTGCCGGTCTCGGGATCGAACTGCAGGTTCTCCATGAGCGCGTAGCCCATGCCCTGCTGGAAGCCTCCTTCCACCTGGCCCTCCGCGGCCGCCGGGTTGATGACTCGGCCGAGGTCGTGGGCCAGGACGGCGCGCAGCACCGTCACCTCGCCGGTCTCCGTGTCGACCTCGACCTCGACGAACTGCGCCGTGGCGGGAGACGGGTTCGACGGCGGTGCCATGCTCGACAGACCGATGATGGTGCCCTTCTCTCCGATGGTCGTCGGCGCCGGGCCCTGGGCACCTACCTGCACGTAGGGCGACTCGGCACGTGTGACGACGTCCACGATCGAGACGGCGCTGCCGGGTGATCCCTTCACCGAGACCATGCCGTCGCGCGCCTCGAGGTCGGCGACGTCCACCTCGAGCATCGTCGATGCGACCTGAAGCAGCCGCTGCTTCGCGGCACCGGCTGCGCCCTTCACTGCGTTGCCTGCCGAGTAGGTGACCCGGCTCGCATGGCTCGGCGAGTCGAACGGGACGGTGTCGGTGTCCGCGTTGCTCATCCGTACCGCGTCCGCGGCGATGCCGAGCTCCTCGGCTGCGATCTGGCACAGCGTCGTGATCTGGCCCGATCCCATGTCGACGGTAGCGATCGCGAGGTCGGCCGTGCCGTCGCGATTGAGCTTCACGATGGCGCCCGAGTGCTCGTAGATGTCGGGGAATCCCATGCAGCCGCTCACCCAGATCGGATGGCAAGCGAGCCCGATGCCGCGCTTCTTGGTCGTCTGGTCGCTGGCCGCCGGCCGGCGCTGCGACCAGCCGATGCGCTCGGCTCCCTGGCGCAGGCAATCCTCGAACCGGTAGCTCGCGAGCGTGAACTCAGGATTGAACGGGTGCGGCTCACCCTGGCTGCGGGAGTTCTTGAGGCGGAACTCGATCGGATCGAAATCGAGCGTCTCGCAGATCTCGTCGATCTGCGACTCGACGGCGAACGCGCCCTGCGGAGCGCCGTAGCCGCGGTAGCCGCCGCCCACCATGTTGTTCGTGTAGACGGTGTAGCCCTCCCACGTCTGGTTCGTACAGACGTAGCTGAGCAGGAAGCCGAAGAAGCCGTGCACGTTGATGACCTCGGCGCCGTGGGTGGCGTGGCCCCCGGTGTCGAGGATGCTCTTCGCGTACCGTGCGGTGAAGATGCCGTCCTTCGTGATTCCGGTCTTCAGGTGCACGTTGATCGGATGGCGCGCGGTCGTGATGAAGTCTTCGTAGCGCGTCTGCTCGATGCGCACCGGCCTCCCGGTCTTCATGCTGAGCAGCGCGGCGAGCGGCTCGATGTAACCGATGTCGAGCTTGCCGCCGAAGCCGCCGCCGATGTAAGGCGGTTTCATCACCCTGACGCGGCTCTCCGGGATGCCGAGCACGAAGGCGAGCTTCTCGCGCAGCCCGAAGATGGACTGCGTGGAGGAATGAACCGTCACGGTGCCCTGCGCGTCGGCGTCGACCACGCACACCCTCGGCTCCATGTAGCAGGTGTGCACACGGTGGGAGTCGTAGGTTCCCTCGAAGATGTGATCGGCCTCGGCGAAGCCCTGCTCGAGATCGCCGAACTCGAACACGGGATGCACGGCGACGTTGTTGTCGGCGCCCTCGTGGATCTGGGGTGCGCCTTCCCGCATCGCCGCCTGCGGGTCGAACACCGCCGGCAGCTCCTCATACTCGACCTCGATCAGTTCGAGCGCGGCCTCGGCGACGTCCAGGCTCGTTGCGGCAACAGCGGCGACGGGCTGGCCTACGTAGCGCACGCGATCGCTCAGCACGACCATGTCCTGCACCATGCTCGCGGCGAGCGTCGGCACGAAGAAGACGGGGCAGTACTTGCGCTGCGGGACGTCCTTCGGCAGCAGCACCGCCTTGACACCAGGGAGCGCCTCGGCGCGCGTCGCGTCGATGCGCACGATGCGCGCGTGCGCATGGTCCGTGCGCAGAAGCTTCGCGTGCAGCATGCCCGGGTACTTGACGTTCACCGGAAAGCCACGACCCCCTTGAACCTTCTCGTAGGCGTCCGGCCGAAGGACGCTGGTGCCGACGACGGCTGTCTCCGTGATGGCCATGCTTGCTCCTTCGTCCGCCGCTCAGCGGCCTGTCGCCGCGAGTTGGACGGCCTCGATGATCTTCTGGTAGCCGGTGCAGCGGCAGAGGTTGCCGGCGAGGGCGTGCCGGATTCGCTCCTCGTCGGGGTCGGGCTCTTCCTCGAGCAGCTCCTTGGCCGTCATGATCATGCCGGAGGTGCAGAAGCCGCATTGCACTGCGCCGGCCTGTACGAACGCCTGCTGGAGAGGATCGAGCCGGCCGTTCGTGGACAGCGCCTCGACGGTCGTCACGGCGCGACCCTGGACGGAGAGCGCGTATGTCATGCACGAGTAGACGGCCTTGCCGTCGACGTGGACGGTGCAGCAGCCGCAGCCGCCGCCGTCGCAACCGCGTTTCGGTCCAACGAGTCCAAGGTGCTCGCGGAGCAGGTGGAGAAGCGTGTCGCCGGGCTCCGCTGCAACCTCATGGAGGTCGCCGTTCACGTCGATCGTGATCAGCTGGCTCATACCTCTGTCTCCTTCACGCCACTCGAGTGAGCGCCCTCGCGAGCGCACGCCGGACGAGCACTCCGGCGACAGTCTTGCGGTACCCGCCAGACGCGCGATGATCGGAGAACGGCTCGATGTCCTCCGTTGCCGCTTCGCCCGCCTCGCGCAACACGCCGTCGTCGAGCGTCGCCCCCAGTAGCACTCGCTCCGCCGATGCGGAGCGCACCGGTGTCTCCCCGACGCCGCCGCCGATCACGACGCGCGCGCTTGCGCACTTGCCCGAGTCGTCGAGGGTCAGCTGCACGCCGGCGTTGACGATGGCCAGGTCGTTGGCGTTGCTTGCGAGCTTCTCGAACGCGCTCGCCGAGCGGGGCGGGGCCTGCGGCAGTCGCACTTCGGTGAGGAACTCAGCGTGCTCGAGAGAATTCTCGAACAGGCCCGTGAAGAGGTCCGGCAAGCGGATCTGGCGCGTCCCGTCTCGGCCGCGCGCGGCGACGCTCCCGTCGAGCGCCATGAATGCCACCGGTAGGTCGAAGAACGGGCACGCTGTCGCGACGGCGCCGCCGATGGTTGCGGCGTTCCTGATCTGCAGAGGCAGGTGCGCCAGGGCGTCGCTCACGGCGCCGAGCGACGGATCGCTACGCACGGAGCTGTCGGCCGCGAGTGTCCGGCACCGGGTTGTCGCGCCGGCGCGCAGCCCCTCGCCATCGGCTTCGACGTGGTCGAGGCCGAGCTTCTGGATGTCGATCAGCGCGGTCACGTCGGCGAGCAAGCCGCGCGTATCGAGCCCGTGGATGAACGTGCCACCGGCGAGGACAAGGGCGCCGTCGCCGTGCTTTTCCAGCAGATCGACGACCTCGTCGCCATCGTCCGGCACGCAGAACTCATTGGGCTTCAAAGACACAGCTTCCACCCTCCCGGGTCCGCCGCGAACCGACGAATGCCGACGACCGTACAGGGCGAATCGCTTCCGCTCGTGCGGGTTACTACTCGGTCGTCTGCGGATAACTACCCATGTCGTATGGGCGTGAGCGGGTCGTCGGTTTCCGGCGGCAGTGCGAGGGGAGGATTCCGCGGACATGACCGAGTTCCGCTGTACCTACCGGCTCCAGCTGCACGCGGG
>JANMWV010000096.1:0-6722 GCA_031394165.1 Actinomycetes bacterium | reverse complement strand
TCTTCCAGCGCTTCCACGAGTCGCGCTACGCCTTCGATGGCTCGCCGATCCACGACGCGCTCGCCGTCGCCCACGTGATCGACCCGACCCTCGTCACGACGCTGAACTGCAACATCGCCATCGAGACCGCGTCGGAGCACTGCGACGGGCGAACGGTCGTCGACCGCTGGCACGTGCTCGAGGACGCGCCACGCAACGCGCACGCCGGCGTCGACGTCGACGCGCACCGCTTCCTCGAGCTGCTCGTCGAGCGGATCTCGTCGCTTCCCTGAGCCGCCAGGCAGGAGGCCCGTCGGCGCGGGCGAACAGGCCTTCATGCCGCGCCACAAGCGCCAGAGCAAGCTGCGCCGCAAGCCGCCCGCCCGGGGCAAGAAGGCTGCGCGGAAGCAGCGCGCTCCGTCCACGCTGAACCGGCCCGAGTTCTGGGGTCTCGGCTTCGTCGCGCTCGGGCTCTTCCTCGGCAGTGTTCTCTACGTCGGCTGGAACGGCGGCTACGTCGGCGGCGCGCTCGTCGACGGCCTGCGCGCGATCGTCGGCGCGGCGTCCTGGGGGATGCCGGTGGCGCTCGTCGCCGTCGGCGGTCTGATGGTCGCCCGCAGCGCTCTCGTCGACGTCCGCCCGTTCCGGATGGGGCTCGGCGTGCTCGTGTGCGGCCTGATGATCACGCTGGGCCGCGACCAGGGCGGCTACCTCGGCCAGGTGCTCGGCGGCGCCGTCGGCGTCGCCCTCGGTGCCACCGGCTCGACGATCCTCGGCGGGCTGCTCCTGCTCGTCGGCGCGCTGCTCCTCTCCGGCGCCTCGCTCGGCGCGATCCTGCGCCGCTCGCACCATCAGGTGCGCCGCGCCGCGTCCGCGACGCGCGCCCGCCGTTCCCGGACGGAGCCCGTGGACAGCTGGGACGAGCCCGCGCTCGGTCTCGCGGCTGCACCGGCGAACCGGTCGAAGAAGCCGATCGTCGACGCGGAGGAGGCGTACCCCGACGTCGTGGGCGACGAGCCGATGCCGGTGCCGTACGTACCCGCGCCGCTGTTCAGCCTCGCCGAGCACGGCAGGCTCGTCGAGGAGCCGCAGACGCTCTTCGACGACATGACGTTGGAGCACGCGGAGTACAAGCTGCCCGACCGAAACGTCCTGCGGACGTCGCCGGTGAAGGAGGGCGCGTCGGCGGAGACTGCAGCGCGCATCGCCGACCTGCTCGTCCAGACGCTCGCGCATTTCGGCGTCGAGGCGAACGTGATCGGCCAAATCTCCGGCCCGCGCGTCACGCGCTACGAGCTGCAACTCGCGCCGGGCACGAAGGTCGCGAAGGTGGCTGCCCTCAAGGACGACCTCTCGTATGCGCTCGCGACGACGGAGATTCGCATCCTCGCGCCGATCCCCGGGAAGCAGGCGGTCGGAGTGGAGGTGCCGAACCTCTCGCCGAACCTCGTCACGCTGGGCGACATCTTCGACGACCTGCCCGCGACCGCGAGCCCGCTGTCGGTCTGGCTCGGCAAGGACATCTCGGGCGCCGCCGTCTGGACGGATCTCGCGCGCATGCCGCACCTGCTGATTGCGGGGACGACCGGGTCGGGCAAGTCGGGCTGCCTCAACGCCATGCTCACGTCGATCCTCCTGCGCGCGACGCCCGACGAGGTGCGGATGATCCTCATCGACCCGAAGCGGATCGAGCTCAGCCACTACGAGTCGATCCCGCACCTGCTCACGCCCGTCGTGTCGAGCCCGAAAGAGGCGAGTGCCGTGCTCGCGAACTGCCTCGCCGAGATGGAGCGCCGCTACGAGCGGCTCGCCTCCGTCCGCGCGCGCAATCTCAACGAGGCCAACCGCGCTTTTCGCCAGCGCGGCGAGTCGACGATCCCCTATTTGCTGGTCGTGATCGACGAGCTCGCCGACCTGATGATGATCGCGCCGCAGGCCGTGGAGGACGCGGTGATCCGGCTCGCGCAGAAGTCGCGTGCCGTCGGGATCCATCTCCTGCTCGCGACGCAGCGGCCGTCCGTCGACGTGATCACCGGCATGATCAAGGCGAACGTGCCGTCGCGCATCGCCTTCGCGGTGTCGTCGATGACGGACTCGCGCGTGATCCTCGACCACGGCGGCGCCGAGTCGCTGCTCGGTCAGGGCGACATGCTGTTCAAGCCGCTCGGCACGTCGCGCGTCCAGCGCGTGCAGGGCGCCTACGTCTCCGAGGAGGAGATCGCGCTCGTGGTCGAGCAGACGAAGCAGCGCGAGCAGGAGCTCGACAAGGCGTATCTCGAGCTGCCCGAGGTCTTCGTCGATCCCGATGCGGACGACGTGCACGGCGACTTCGACCCGGACGATGACCCGTTGCTCGACAGGGCGATCGAGATCGTCCTGCAGACGCAGACCGCGTCCGTGTCGCTGCTCCAGCGGCGCCTGCGGGTCGGCTACACCCGTGCCGGACGCCTCGTCGACATGCTCGAGCGGCGCGGGATCATCAGCGGCTACGAGGGCTCGAAGCCCCGCCGCGTGCTCGTCGACGAGTCGTACTCGCTTCGCTGACGCTCCGCGACGGGTCCCACTAGATTGACGGCATGGCGAGGATTGCGATCGTCGGGAGCTACGGGGTCGGCCTGACGGTCGAGCTCGATCGCGTACCCGATGCGGGGGAGACGGTGATCGGGCGCACGTTCCGGCGCGACCACGGCGGCAAGGGCTCGAACCAGGCAATCGGCTGCGCGCGGCTCGGCGCCGAGGTCGACTTCCTGACGGCGATCGGCGACGACGCATTCGGCCATGACGCGCTCGCGCTCTGGCACGAGGAGGGCGTCCAAGCCCGGGCGGTGACGACGTCGGCTGCGACGATGTGCGCACCGATCCTCGTCGAGCCGTCGGGCGAGAACCGCATCGTCGTCGTCCCGGGCGCCCTGGCCGAGCTCTCTCGCGCGCACGTCGACGCCTTCACCGACAAGATCGCCGCCGCGGACGTGTGTGTCGTGCAGCTCGAGATCCCGCTCGACACCGCGCTGTACGCGCTCGAGGTTGCGCGGCGTGCGGGGGTGCGCACCATCCTCAATCCGGCGCCGGCACCCGCGGAGCCGATCGCGCCCGACGTCGACTACGTGACGCCGAACGAGACGGAGGCGGCCGCGGTGCGCGGCGCCCGGGGCACGCTCGTGCTCACGCTCGGGGAGCAGGGCGCGCAGCTCGGCGACGAGCGGGTACCTGCGTTCCCTGCAACGCCGGTCGACGCGACGGGGGCCGGCGACGCGTTCAACGCCGCGTTCGCCGTCGCGCTCGCGGAAGGGCTCTCCGACCTCGACGCGGTGCGCTGGGGCTGCGCGGCCGGCGCGCACATGGTCGAGCACCGCGGCGTCATGCCGGGGCTGCCGACGCGGGCGCAGCTCGAGGCGCGGCTCGGCGCTGCGCCCATCACGCAGCTTCGCGCGGGGTCGAGATGACCGAACGGCTGATCGTCGACACCGACACCGCAGGCGACGACGTCATGTCGCTTCTCATCGCCCTGCGGCATCCGAATGCGCAGCTCGACGCGATCACGATCTGCAACGGCAACGTCGACTTCGATCAGCAGGTCGAGAACGCGCTCTACACGGTCGAGCAGGTCGGGAAGCGCGTGCCCGTCTATCTGGGCTGTCGAAAGCCGCTCGTTGCCGACTGGATCGACGCGGCGTACGTGCACGGCGAAGACGGGATGGGCGACTCCTTCTTCCCGAAGGCCGCGCTGCGCCCCGAGCCAGAGCACGCAGTCGACGAGCTCGTGCGGCGGATCAACGCGGCGCCCGGCGAGCTCAACCTCCTGGCGCAGGCGCCGCTGACGAACATCGCCGCAGCCGTCACCCGCGACCCGGCGATCGCGCAGAAGGTGAAGCGCCTCTGGATCATGGGCGGCGGTCTCGGCAACATCACGCCGGCCGCGGAGTTCAATTTCTACGTCGATCCCGAGGCGGCGAAGGTCGTCTTCAAGGCAGGCTTCCCGATCACGCTCTTCACCTGGACGTTGACGTTGTCGCACGGCGTCTTCTTCGACGCCGATCTCGCGCGCATCGAAACGGTCGACACGCCGCTCGCGCGGTTCTACCGCCAGGTGACGCGCAAGGCGGAGGAGTTCGAGCGCTCGATGGGCGTCCCCGGCACGACGCATCCCGACTCGATGGTCTGCGCCGCGATTGTCGAGCCGTCGCTCGTGCGCTCGACGCGCGAGGCCTTCGTCGACGTCGAGATCCGTGGCGAGCTGACGCGCGGCTACAGCTCCATCGACACGCTCGGCAGCACCGGCAAGGAGCCGAATTGCACGCTCGTCGAGGACTTCGACACGCAGGGCTTCCTCGAGCTCTTCCTCGGCATCCTCGCGCCTACCGGCCCGCCGAGGCCCGGTCCTCGGGCGTAGCGCGACGCCCTCGCCAGACGCATCGCCGGGGACGATCGGCCCGAATCAGGGCCGCCGGCGACGCGCTCGTGGCGGAGGCCACACGCCGCGCGGCCCAACCGTGCCCGCTAACAGGCTCACGGGGCCGGAGTCTCAGAGTGTGTACGGGTAGCAAAGCCCGTGCACGCGTACTAGCATCGTCCAGTCCCGACGATCGGGTCGATCATTCATAGGAGGGTTCAGTGAAGAAGGTTCATCTCTTTGCGCCTGTTGCGGCGCTCGCGACGGTGGCCGTGGTTGCGGTCTCCGTGGCGGGCACGGGTGCCGCCGCACCGTCGAAGCAGCACGCCGGCTATGCCGCCGGCCTCGTCTCCGACGTCGGCCGCTTCAACGACAAGGGCTTCAACCAGAATCAGCTCAAGGGCTTGAACTTCGCGAAGGCGCATATCCCCGGCCTCACGACGACGGCTCTGGAGTCGCATTCGCAGGGCGAGTACCTGCCGAACTTCGCGTCGCTGGCCCGCAAGGGCGTCAACATCATCATCGGCGCCGGGTTCCTGCTCGCGAACCAGGAGGCAACGGTCGCGAAGCAGTTCCCGAACACGAAGTTCGCGATCACCGACTACACGGTCCACATCCCGCCGTTCTCCGACAAGAAGGGCAACGTCCTCACCAAGAACGTCGAGGGCCTGACGTACGCGACGCAGGAGAACTCGTACCTCGTCGGCTGCATCGCGAGCTCGATGGCCAAGATCAAGGGCGGCGACCAGACGATCGGTGTCGTCGGCGGCGTCAAGATCCCGCCGGTCGACACGTTCCTCGCCGGCTACCAGGCCGGGGCGAAGAAGTGCAATCCGGCGATCAAGGTCCTCGTGGGCTACTCGCAGGACTTCATCGACCAGGCGAAGTGCAAGACCGTGGCCCAGAACCAGATCGACCAGGGCTCGCAGGTCGAGTTCAACGTCGCCGGGCCGTGCGGCCTCGGCACGCTGGACGCCGCGAAGCAGGCCGGCATCTGGGGCGTCGGCGTCGACGTCGACCAGTCGTACCTCGGCAAGCACATCCTGACGAGCGCCGTGAAGCGCGTCGACCAGGGCGTGTACCTCGCCATCAAGGGTGCCCAGAGCGGCCAGTTCGCCGGTGGCTCGGATCTCGTCTTCAACCTGAAGAACCAGGGCGTGGCGCTCGGCAAGATCAGCCCGAACGTGCCCGCCTCGGTGCTCAAGAAGGTTGCGGGTCTGCGTGCGCAGATCGTCGCCGGCACGATCAAGCCGCCGACAGCGGTCAAGTAGGACTCGGAACGATCGCGACGGAGGGCGGGCTCTCGCGGCCCGCCCTCCTCGTCTCTCCGTAGAATCGGCGCGACCGTGGCAGCTGCCGTCTCCGACACGCGCGTCCTCGAGCTTCGCGGCATCACCAAGCGCTTCCCCGGCGTGCTCGCGAACGACCACGTCGACCTGGATCTGCGCCGCGGCGAGGTGCACGCGCTGCTGGGCGAGAACGGCGCCGGCAAGTCGACGCTGATGAACATCCTCTACGGGCTCTACCGGCCCGACGAGGGCGAGATCCTGCTGCACGGCGAGCGGGCCTCCATCAGCTCGCCGCACGGCGCGATCGCCGCCGGGATCGGGATGGTCCATCAGCACTTCATGCTGATCCCGGTGATGACCGTCGCGGAGAACATCGTGCTCGCCTCGGAGCCGCGCCGGAACGGCGTGCTGCTCGACACCGTCGCCGCCGATCGCCGCGTCCGCGAGCTCGCCGAGCAGTTCAGCTTCCACATCGACCCGCACGCGCGCGTGCGCGACATCACCGTCGGCCAGCAGCAGCGAGTCGAGATCCTCAAGGCGCTCTATCGCGGCGCCGACATCCTCATCCTCGACGAGCCGACGGCGGTGCTGACCCCGCAGGAGGCTGTGGAGCTGTTCGAGATCCTGAAGCGCCTCGTCGCGGAAGGGATGTCCGTCATCTTCATCTCGCACAAGCTCAACGAGGTGCTCGAGATCGCGGACCGCATCACCGTGCTGCGGCGCGGGCTCAAGGTCGACACGATCGACCGGGAAGGCGCCACTGAAGCGCTGCTCGCGCGGATGATGGTCGGCCGCGACGTGCTGCTGCGCGTCGACAAGACGGCGCCGAAGGCGGGAGACGTGCTACTCGAGATCGACGATCTCCACGTGCACGACGACCGCGGACTCGAGGCGGTGCGCGGCGTCTCGTTCAGCGTGCGCGCCGGCGAGATCGTCGGGATCGCGGGCGTCGACGGCAACGGGCAGACCGAGCTGATCGACGCGATCACCGGACTGCGCAAGCCGAGCTCCGGCACGGTCACGGTCGCCGGCGAGGACCTGACGGGCGCGAGCGCCCACTCGTT
>JANMWV010000075.1:0-2622 GCA_031394165.1 Actinomycetes bacterium | reverse complement strand
ACCGACGCCGCAGAGTCGCTCGTGCGCGAAGGCGTTCCGTTCCGCGATGCGCACGAGCAGGTCGCGGCTTCGGTGCGCGAAGGCACGTTCGTCCCCCCGCCGCCGGCGCCGCGTCTTCCAGACGTCGCCGCGGCCGTCGAGGAAGCGAAGACACGATGGGCGCACTGACCACTCCACTCTCGGTCGAGCTGTCGGGGCGCGACCTCCTGCGCATCAGCGACCTCTCGCCGGCCGAGGCCGAGCGGATCCTCGAGCTCGCCACCGAGCTGAAGGCGAATCCGAAGGAGCCGCTCTTCCCGGGCGCGACTCTCGGCCTCTACTTCGCCAAGCACTCGACGCGCACGCGCGTGTCGTTCTCGGTGGCGATGACGCACCTCGGGGGCTCGGCCGTCGCGCTGACGCCGGACGAGCTGCAGCTCTCGCGCGGCGAGTCGCTGCCCGACACCGCGCGCGCTCTCTCGCGCTACCTCGATGCGATCGCCGTGCGCACGCACGAGCACGCGGAGCTCGAGGCGTGGGCGGAGTGGGCCACGATTCCCGTGATCAACGCGCTCACGGCGCGGGAGCATCCGTGCCAGGCGCTCGCCGACGCCTTGACGATCCGCGACCGCTTCGGCGCGCTCGACGGCGTACGCGTCGCGTGGGTGGGCGACGGCTCGAACGTGCTCGTCTCGCTCGCCGCGCTCGGCAAGCTGCTCGGCTACCAGGTCGTGGCGGCGTCACCCGAGGGCTACGAGGCGGAGGGCGTCGAGACCGTGCGCGACCCGCGCGAAGCCGTGCAGGGCGCAGACGTCGTCGTCACCGACACGTGGATCAGCATGGGCCAGGAGCACGAGCGGGTGAAGCGCCTGCACGATCTCGAGCCCTACCGCGTCGACCGGGCGCTACTCGCACTCGCCGCGCCCGAGGCGATCGTCATGCACTGCCTGCCGGCGCACCCGGGCGAGGAGATCTCGGCCGACCTGCTCTACAGCGACCGCTCGGCGATCTGGGACGAGGCCGAGAACCGGCTGCACGTGCAGAAAGCGCTGCTCGCGTTGCTGCTCGCTTAGTGTCCGGTTGATGGTTCCCGATCTCGCAGGCCGGCGTGCGCTCGTCACGGGTGCCGCTTCCGGTATTGGCCTCGCGGTCGCGCGTACGCTCTCCGCCGCAGGCGCGACCGTCTGCCTCTCGGATCGTCCGGGTGACGCGCTCGACGTTGCGGCCGCGGAGATCCCCGGCTCCACCACACACGCGGCGGATCTCTCCGATCGGTCGCAGATCGAGTCGCTGCTCGAAGCAGCGGGGACGGTGCACATCCTCGTCAACAACGCCGGGCTCCAACATGTGAGCCCGGTCGAGGAGTTCCCCGACGAATCGTGGGACCTCCTGCTCGCGGTGATGCTGACCGCTCCGTTCCTGCTTACGAAAGGCGTCCTTCCCGGGATGTACGCCGCGGAGTGGGGGCGGGTCGTGAACATCGCCTCGGTGCACGGGCTGATCGCCTCTCCGTTCAAATCGGCGTACGTCGCTGCGAAGCACGGACTGGTCGGCATGACGAAGGCCGTCGCACTCGAGGCGGCGGCGCGCTGCCCGGACGTGACTGCGCACGCGATCTGCCCGTCGTACGTGCGCACGCCGCTCGTCGAGGCGCAGATCGAGTCGCAGGCCGCGGCTCATGGGATCGAGCCTGCGGCGGTGCTGAACGACGTGCTGCTCGCGCCGAACGCGGTGAAGCGGCTGATCGAGCCGGCCGACGTCGCCGCCATGGTTGCGGTCGTGTGCGGGCCTGCTGCGTGGGCGATGACCGGCTCGGCGCTCGCGATGGACGCCGGCTGGCTCGCGCACTAGGGCTACGACAAGGAGAGCGTGCCGTCGAGCACGGCCCGGCCGGTGACGACGCCGTTGACGCCCGTCGCGCGCACTGCTTCCACGTCGGCGGTGTCGCGGATGCCGCCGGCGGCGAGAATCGAGCCGGCGAAGCAGGAGCGCACCTCGCGCAACAGCTCGAGATCCGGGCCGGCGCGGGCACCGTCGCGGTCGATCGCGGTGCAGACGACGTTGGTCACACCTGCGTTCGTGCACCGCTCCAGCGCCGCGGAGGTGGCGAGCTTCGTTGATTCGAGCCAGCCGGCCGTGCGCACGATGCCTTCCGCAACGTCGATCGCGACGACGAGCCGCTCGCCGAGCTCCGCGACGAATTCCTCGAGCGGCAGCAACCCGAAGGCGGCGGTGCCGACGATCACCCGCGCGATGCCGGCGTCCGCGAGCGCGCGGGCGTCCGCCACCGAGCGCACGCCCCCGCCGAGCTGCACCGGCACGGGCGAGGCTGCCTCGACCACCGCCCGCGCGAGCTCGAGCGGCGCACCGCCGTTGCGCGCCGCCCCCAGCGCGACGACGTGCACGAGCGGGGGAGACGAGGCGGCGACCCGGCGGACGAGCTCGAGCGGATCGCCGGCGTCCACCTCGACGCGGTCGTAATCCCCACGGAGCAGCCGGACGGCGCGGCCGTCGAGCACGTCGACGGCAGGGACGATTGCGAACTTCTGCATCATCGTGCTAACATGGTACCACGATGGCACCCACCAATGGCCACGGCGAGCTCTTCGCGGCGATCGCGTCGATGAAGACACCCGAGGAGAC
>JANMWV010000062.1:0-5691 GCA_031394165.1 Actinomycetes bacterium | reverse complement strand
GTGCGGACGATGCGCGTCAACATGATCGGCACGTACAACGTGCTCGAGGCGGCCGTCGCGACGCTCGGCACGCTCGAGCGGTTCGTCGACTTCTCGACGAGTGAGGTCTTCGGCACGCACGCGTACAACGTGAACGAAGGTCACGTCACGACGATCGGCTCGGTCGGCGAAGCCCGCTGGACGTACGCGGTCTCGAAGCTCGCCGGTGAGCACATGACCCACGCCTACCACGACGAGCTCGGCCTGCCGACCGTGACGGTGCGCCCCTTCAACGTCTTCGGGCCCGGACAGATCGGCGGCGGCGCGATCCGCGCGTTCATCGAGGCGGCGCTTGCGGGCGAGGATCTGATCGTGCGCGGCGACGGCTCGCAGATCCGCGCGTGGTGCTACGTCGACGACATGGTGCACGCGGTACTGCTGAGCCTCGAGCGCCCGGAGGCGGTCGGCCAGAGCTTCAACATCGGCAACCCGCGCTCCGCGGTGACGATCTTCGACCTCGCCCAGCGCATCAAGCGCATCGCCGGTGGGACCGGCGCGATTCGCTTCGAGCCGCTGAACTACGTCGACGTCGAGTTGCGCATCCCGAACGTCGGCAAGGCGCGCGAGCAGCTCGGCTTCGAGGCGCAGGTCGAGCTCGACGACGGCCTCGAGCGCACGATCGCCTGGTACAAGGCCCGCAAGCCCGCCCACGTCTAAGGTTCTCGTCACCGGCGGCCGGGGCTTCCTCGGCGGGCACGTCTGCGAAGCGTTGCGGACGGCGGGGCACGAGACGGTCCCGCTCGGCCGCGCCGACGGCGATCTCGCCGAGCCCGGCGTCTTCGAGCGGCTGCTCGCCGAGCAGGATCCCGCCGTCGTCGTGCACCTCGCCGCGGTGATGCCGGGCGACGAGCGGCTCGCGCAGAACGCGCCGATCACGGAGCTCGTCGCGCGCGCCTGCTCCGAGCGCGGCGTGCGCCTGTTGCACGGCTCCACGTCGGCGGTGTACGACGACGCGACGCCGTACGCCGACAGCAAGCGTGCAAGCGAACAGGTGGCTGGCGACGCAGTGCTCATGCGCTTCGCGTTCCCCTACGGGCCGGGCCAGCGCCGCGGCGCGATCCCGACGATGCTGCTGCAGGCGCGCGCCGCCGAGCCGATCGTCGTCTACCGCGGCTGGAAGCGCTCGTTCTGCTTCGCGGGCGACGCCGCGCGTGCAGTCGCGCTGCTCGTCGACGCGAACGCCGAAGGTGCGTGGGACATCGGGCGCGACGACGACCCGCGCACGCTGCTCGAGGTCGCGCAGCTCGCCTGCCGCCTCACGAGCGCCTCGGAGGATCTGATCGAGGTCGTCGAGCCGCCGCCCGGCCCGGCGCCAAAGCTCAGGCAGTTGGATCTCCAACCGCTGCACGCACTCGGCTGGCGGCCACAGGTCGAACTGGAAGTCGGCATGCGGCGCACGCTCGACTGGTTATTGTCGCCGCAGTGAAGACCGTTCTCTTCCTCGGCGCCGGGCGGCACCAGCGTGCGGCGATCCTCCAGGCGAAGGAGCTGGGCCTGCGCGTCGCGGCGATCGACGGCAACCCGAACGCGCTCGCGCTCGGCGATGCCGACATCGGCGAGGTCGTCAACTTCGTCGACATACCGCAGGCGATCGAGTTCGCGAAGCAGCTCCAGCCCGACGGCGTGCTGACCATCACCTCCGACCGCGCAGTCGTCGCGGTCGCCTCCGTGGCCGAGGCGCTCGGGCTCCCCGGAATCGGCGTCGACGTCGCGCACGGCCTGACGAACAAGATCGAGATGCGGCGCCGACTCGAAGCCGCCGGCATCCCGCAGCCCCGGTTCGGGGTTGCGCGCACGATCGAGGAGGCGCGGGAGGCCGTCGCCCACGTCGGCTTCCCGAACGTGATCAAGCCCGCCGACTCCGGCGGCCAGCGTGGCGTCTTCCGGCTCGAGAGCGCCGATGACCTCGAGGCGAAGTTCGACACGACGCTCGCCCTCTCGCACCGCGGTGAAGTGATCGTCGAGCAGTTCGTCGACGGCACGGAGATGAACGCGATGGCAGTCGTCCGCGACGGCACCGTCATGCAGTTGACGCTCTCCGACCGGCACCGTCCACCGGGTGAAGGCTTCGCCGTCGGCTGGATCCACGCGTATCCCGCCGGCCTCGACGCGGCGGGGTCCGCCGAGGCGTCAGCACTTGTCGAGCGCACGGTGCACGCGCTCGGGCTGCGCAACGGCATCGCCTTCCCGCAGCTGATCGCCGCTCCCGACGGCTCGATCAAGGTGATCGAGGTCGCGGCGCGGATTCCGGGCGGCCAGATGGCCGACCTCGTCAAGCACGCCGTCGGCGTCGACCTCGTCGAGGTCGCGCTCCGGTTCGCGCTCGGCGAGCCGGTGACCGACGAGATCGCCGCGCCGAAGTGGCGGCAGGCCACCGCGATTCGCTTCTTCACCGCCGAGCCGGGCCCGCTCCCCGTGGGGAAGGTCAAGGCGCCCGCGAGTCTCGACAAGGTCCTCGCCGCACCCGGTGTCGTGCAGGCGGCGAGCTACATCGCCGCCGGCGAGACGATCCGACCGGTGAAGATCGACGGCGACCGGCGCGGCTACGTGATCGCCGTCGGCTCGACCGGGCCCGAGGCGCTGCAGCGCGCCGAGGAGGCGGCCCGCCTCGTCGAGGTCGAGGTCGAGTGACATGGGCGCCGCCTGCGCCTTCGATCTCGCGCACTACGTAGAGCTTCTCGACGCGGCGCGCGCGGGCGGCTATCGCTTCGCGTTCTTCGATCGAGAGCCGCGCGCTGGTGACCTCCTGCTGCGCCACGACGTCGACATGTCGCTCGCCGCCGCACTCACGATGGCCGAGCTCGAGGCCGAAAGAGACGTCGCGGCGACGTACTTCCTGATGACACGCAGCGACTTCTACAACCTCGATTCGCGCGCCGGTGTCGCGGCGCTCGCGCGGCTGCGCAAGCTCGGACACCGCGTCGGTCTGCACGGCGTGTATCCGGACGTGGTGCTCGACGACCGCTTCGACCCGGTGCTCGCATGGCACACGCCCGACCCCGAGTACATGAGCGTCGTCATTCCGGGCGTCGTCAACGTCATGCAGGAGGGCTTCTTCGATCCGGTGCGCTACCGCTCTGACTCGAATCAGCACTGGCGCAGCGGCTGCCCGCACGACGATCTCGCCGCCGGCGCCTTCGACTGGCTGCAGCTGCTCGTGCACCCGGAGATCTGGGTCTACGAGGGCGCGACGATGCGCGAGACGATGGCGTCGCAGCTCGAGGCGGAGCGGGAGCTCCGCTGGTGCCAGCTGGCCGAGAACCGGATCGACCTGACGTGAGGGTTCTGCACTGCCCGGTGAACACCGCTGGGATTCCGTGGGCGAACTCGCAGGCGTTGCGCCGCCGCGGCATCGAGTCGGATCTCCTGGTCTTCAACCGCTACACGCTCCACCCCGAGGCCGACATCGTGCTCGAGCGGAGCGGCGGCCTCGTGCGCCAGCAGGCGACGCAGTGGCGCGCGTTCCTGAAGGTGCTCCCGCGTTACGACGTCTTCCACTTCTACTCGAGCGTGACGCTCGTGCCGAAGTCGGTGCAGTTCCGGATCCTGCATGCGTTCGGGAAGAAAGGCGTCCATCAGTATCTCGGCTCCGACATCCGCGGCAAGACGCGCGAGCAGCTTGCGTACGGGCTCGCCGCCGACGCGGAGATCGTGTCGAGCTACGACGCGATCCGCTGGGTGCCGCACGCGGACGTCATTCTCCCCGGCATCGAGGTGGCAGCGATCGCGCCTGCGATTCCGAGCGCCGAGAAGAAGCGGCCGGTGATCGTGCACGCGCCGTCGTCGCGCCGCCGCAAGGGAACGGAGAGCATCGTCGCCGCGATCGAAGGGCTGGACGCAGACCTACGCATCGTCGAAGGGCTGACGCACGACGAGGCCTTCGAGCTCTACCGCGAGGCCGACATCGTCGTCGACCAGCTGAACGCCGGCTGGTACGGCGTCTTCGCGATCGAGTGCCTGGCCCTCGGCAAGCCGGTCGTGACGTTCCTGCACGACGAGGCGGTGCGCAGGACCGAGGAGGCGTACGGCGTCGAGGTGCCGCTCGTCTCGGCAACCGCGGAGACGCTGCGCGAGCGGCTGCGGCCGCTCGTCGAGGACGCAGCGCTGCGCCACCGGATCGGCGCCGCCTCGCGTGCCTACGCCGAGCGGCTGCACGACATCGACACGATCGCCGGGCAACTCGCCGTCCTCTACGAGCGCATCCGAGCTTGAAGCGCCAGCAAGGAGCCGACGCTCCGCGGCCAGCCGGCCATGCCCGAACAGGACATGCATTGTGCATGTGATATGGTGTGATGCATGGGCCACATCCAGATCAGGAACGTCCCAGATGATGTCCACAGGACACTCAAGGCGCGGGCAGCGACCAAGGGGATGTCGCTGTCGGAGTACCTGCTCGCGGAGGTGACCGAGCTTGCAGAGCGCCCGAGCCTCGAGGAGCTGGTCGCCCGCATCCGGAGCCGACCGATGAGCCGTTCGACGGTCTCGGGCGCCGAGCTCATTCGGCAGGCCCGAGAAGAGCGCGAGCGCGAGATCGATGCTCGTCGTTGACGCGTCGGTCGTCTTCGACTTCCTCACGGATCCTGGCGAGCGTGGCACGTGGGCCGCAGCTCGCCTCTCGGGCGCCGCCCGTCTTCACGCGCCGCACCTGCTCGACCTCGAGGTTCTCGCCGCACTGCGGAACAGCGTCTTCCGCGGGGAGATGTCGCGCCGTCACGCGGCGGCGGCCGTCGACGACTTGGTCGAGCTGCCGATCGAGCGCTACCCGCCGGCCCCGCTGCTCGAGCGGATCTGGCAGCTTCGCGACCGGTTGACGCCGTACGACGCCGTCTACGTGGCCCTTGCCGAGGCGCTCGCTCTTCCACTCGTCACGACTGACGGGCGGCTTGCCCGCGCCGGCGGGCACCAGGCCGAGATCGTTGCGTTCGCTTGACAAAGTTGTGAGTCATCACTTACTATGGCGGGCATGACGACCTCGACCCGCCACTCCGCCGCCGAACGTCGCGACGACGTCCTCGACGCGGCCCTGGTCGAGTTCGCCGACCGCGGCTTCGAGGGCACGTCCACCGAGGACATCGCGAAGCGCGCGGGCATCTCGCAGCCGTACCTCTTCCGGCTCTTCGGCACGAAGAAGGATCTCTACATCGCGTCCGTCGGACGCTGCTACCGCGACACGCTCGAGCTCTTCCAGCGCGCCGCCGAGGGCCTGCGGGGCGAGGAGGCGCTGCACGCGATCGGCCAGGCGTACATGGAACAGCTGGAGACCGACCGCGTCTGGCTGCGCGCGCAGATGCAGGGCTACGCGGCCTCGGAGGACCCGGACATCCGCCGCGTCGTCCGCGAAGGCTTCGGCGACCTCGTCGCGTACGTGCGACGCGTCTCCGGCGCCGACTGGCCCGAGATCTGGCACTTCTTCGCGACGGGGATGCTGCTGAACGTCCTCTCGTCGATGCAGGTCAACGACAACCCGGAGCCCTGGATGAGCGAGCTGCTCGCCGGCTGCGGCAAAGACACATAAATCCCCTTTTTTCGGAACGGAGATAGTGATGACTCACAAGCAGAAGCACTCGATGATCTGGACGCTGGCGATCACCTCGGTGGCGCTCTTCATGGTCAGCCTCGACAACCTCGTCGTCTCGACGGCCCTGCCGGTGA
>JANMWV010000053.1:0-1910 GCA_031394165.1 Actinomycetes bacterium | reverse complement strand
GCCCGGGATACGGTCAGCGCATGAGCGCCCGTCGCGGAGCTGACCAAGGCCAACGGGAGCTGACCCGCATCGACCACGCGATCGACCGCGGTGTGCGCCGCCTGCTCGAGTTGCAGCGGCCCGATGGCATCTGGGTCGGCGAGCTCGAGTCGAACGTGACGATGACCGCGCAGCACCTCTTCTGGCACCACTTCCTCGGGCTGCGCACGCCCGACCTCGACCGGCGGATCGCGAACGAGCTGCTGGCCCGCAGGCGCGACGACGGCACGTGGTCGATCTGGTTCGAGGGGCCTGCCGACCTCTCGACGTCGATCGAGGCGTACGTCGCGCTGCGCATGGCCGGCGTCGATCCCGGCCCCGAAGCGCTTGCGTACATCCGGCGCGAGGGTGGCATCCCCAAGGCGCGGCTCTTCACGAAGTGCTTCCTCGCGCTGCTCGGCCAGTGGCCGTGGCAGCGGATGGTGCCGATCCCGCCGGAGCTGATCCTCCTCCCGCCGGGCGGACCGTTCTCCGTCTACAACTTCGCGTGCTGGGCGCGGCAGACGTTCGTCGCGCTCGCACTGGCGCAGTCGCTGCGGCCCGTGCGCGACATCGACGTCGACCTGCGCACGATCGGCGCGCGCCCCGGCAAGACGCGCGCGCCGCGCCGGCCGAACGCGCTCCGCCGCAAGGCGCAGCTCGTCGCGGAGCGGTGGATCCGCGATCGCCAGGAGGCCGACGGCTCGTGGGGTGGCATCCAGCCGCCGTGGGTCTGGGGGATCATCGCGCTCAGCGCGCTCGGCCACGGCATGGAGGATGAGACGCTGCGCGACGCCGTCGAGGGCTGGCAGGGCTTCATGGTCGAGGACGGCGACCGGCTGCGCCCCGAGGCGTGCCAGTCGCCGGTCTGGGACACGGGTCTCGCCGTGCTCGCCCTGCGCGCCTGCGGCGTCCCGGCCGACCACCCGCAGCTCGTGCGCGCCGGCGAGTACCTGCTCTCGCAAGAGGTCACAGTCAAGGGCGACTGGGCGATCCGCCGGCCCGACCTCGCGCCCGGCGGCTGGGCGTTCGAGTACGAGAACGACCTCTATCCCGACATCGACGACGCGGCCGTGATCTCGCTTGCGCTGCGCCAGCTCGACCTCGGCGGCGACGCGGTCACGCGGGGGCTCGACTGGCTCGTCGGCATGCAGTCGCGCAGCGGCGGCTGGGGCGCCTTCGACGTCGACAACCAGGCGATGTGGCTCTACAAGATCCCGTTCTGCGACTTCGGCAAGGTCACCGACGAGCCGAGCGCCGACGTGACGGCGCACGCCTGCGAGACGCTCGGCCACGAAGACGGGTACGGCGAGGCGGTCGAGCGCGGCCTCGCGTATCTGCTCGCCGAGCAGGAGGACGACGGCTCCTGGTTCGGCCGCTGGGGCGTGAACCACCTCTACGGCACCGGAGCGGCGCTGCCGGCGCTCGAGGCGTGCGGCGTGCCCCACGACCACCCTGCGATGCGACGCGCCGTTGCCTGGCTCGACTCCGTGCAGCAGGAGAACGGCGGCTTCGGCGAGGACATCCGCTCGTACGCCGATCCGGCTTGGCGGGGGCGCGCGCCGTTCACGACGCCGTCGCAGACGGGCTGGGCTCTACTCGGCTACGTGGCCGCAGGAAACGCTGAGGATGGTGGTGCGAGGAGAGCAGCGGATTATCTTTGCGGTGTTCAGCGTCCCGAGGGCGATTGGGACGAGGAGCACTTCACGGGTACCGGGTTCCCGCTCGATTTCATGATTCGTTACCACCTTTACCGGATCAGCTTTCCGCTGCTCGCACTGGGTCGGATGAGAGAGAGGCTTGCCGCATGAAGTTCCCCCTACAGTCGACGGTCTCGATCGGGAAGTACGTCGCGACCCAGCAGCGCAAGGGCCGGCGCTACCCGCTCGTCC
>JANMWV010000050.1:0-23554 GCA_031394165.1 Actinomycetes bacterium | reverse complement strand
TGCGCCCATCACCTGGCCCTCGACGATCTGCGGGTTGATGCGCGTGCCGCAGTCGTCCACCGCGGCGTAGTCGACGATCTCGTAGTGGCCCGTCTCGGGGTCGATCTCGACCACCGCCGCATGCACCTGCGCGGCGTACGTGAGCGTGAGGTTGCCGAACTTGCGCTCGATGTCCGGCACCTCGAACGGCGGCCGGTAGACGTAGCGGCAGTTGAGCGTGACGTCGAGATCCTCGGGAAGCCCGGCGTTGTTCGCGTTGATGATCGCACCGCACGCCATGAACGGCAGCGCTGCCTCCGGGTTGTCCTTGATGCGCACCGTCCCCTCGGCGAGCTCGAGTGCCTCGACGGGGACGCCGCCGAGGATCACGGAGCCGAGGCGCTTGATCTCCGCGGCGAGCATGTCCGTCGCGCCCTTCACGGCGCTGAGGCCGGTGACGGCGAACTGGCTCGCATACGTGCCCGAGAAGCCGGCATGCGAGTTCCAGTAGCTGTCGTGCCCCGCGCGCACGTGCACGTCGTCGACGCTGCAGCCGAGGATGTCGGCAACGACCTGCGCCGCCGTGGTCTCGTGGCCCTGGCCCTGCGGTGTCGTACCGAGCGTGACGACGATCTCGCCGAAGATGTCGAGCTTGACAGTCGCGACCTCGTTGTTGCCGGAGAACTGCAGCTCCGGGTTGATCATGCGCGACTGGGCGAAGTTGTTCGTGCCCGAGTCGAGCGTCGAGCCGATGCCGACACCGAGCAGCATGCCGCGCGACTCCGCGTCGCGACGCTTCGCCTCGATCCCGCTCCAGCCGATCAGGTCGGTTGCGACGTCGAGCATCTGCGCGTAGTCGCCCGAGTCGTAGACGCAGCCGTTCGGCGTCTCGTACGGCATCTCCTCGCTACGGATGTAGTTCTTCTTGCGCACCTCGATCGGATCGAGGTCGAGCTCGTGGGCGACGATGTCGATGATGCGCTCCGTGAACCAGAGGTGCTGCATGCGCGAGTAGCCGCGGTTCGGGGAGACCGGCGCCTTGTTCGTCGCGACCTGCGTGAACTCGAGGCGGATGTGGCGCCACCGGTACATGCCCGGCGTCACCTGCGCCCAGATGACGCCGCCGAGCGGCTCGTAGCGCAGCCACGCGCCCGCGTCGTCGAGCGCCTTCGTCCGGAAGCCGAGCAGCGTGCCGTCGGCCTTGACCGCCACCTCCGTGTCGTGGAACCAGCGCTCGTTGCCGTGCGACATCGACATGTGGAAGTCGGTGCGCCACTCCGTCCACTGCACGGGCCGCCCGAGCTTGCGGGCGAGCAGGCAGCACGCGACGAGCTGCGGGTGCGACGTGATCTTGTTGCCGAAGCCGCCGCCGATGTCCTGCGTGACGAAGCGCAGCTTGTCGAGCCCACAGCGCATCGCCGGGCCCATCATGATCTGGGCGAAGCCCGGGAACTGGTTGTTCGTGTGGATCGTCCACTGCCCGATGCCCCTGTTGAACTCGACGAGCGCGCCGTCGGTCTCGAGCGGCGTCGAGTTGAAGCGGTGGAAATGCAACTCGTCGATCTTCACGATCTTGTCCGCCTCGGCGAACGCGGCGTCGAGATCCCCCCACTCGTAGACGCCGCTCCACATGAGGTTGCCACCGGCGTCTTCGTGCAGGACCGGCTTCGAGCCGTCGAGCGCGTGACGCGCGTCGGTGACGGCTTCGAGGGGCTCGTACTCGACCTCGACGAGCTCCGATGCGTCGCGCGCGAGCTCGCGCGGCTAGGCAACCACGGCGACGATAGCCTCGCCGACGTAAAGCACCTTGCCGACAGCGAGGGCGTAGTCCTTGATGTTCCCGCCCGGCACCGACGAGATCTGGAAGAACGGATCGGTGAGCGACGCCACCTCTTCGCCGGTGAGCGTTCCGTGCACGCCCTTCATCGACTCGGCCTTCGACACGTCGATCGACGTGATGTGGGCGTGCGCGTACGGCGACCGGACGAAGTGGATGTAGCCCATCCCGTGACGTTTGATGTCGTCGACGAAGGTGCCCTGGCCCTGGACGAGCCGCTTGTCCTCCTTGCGCGGGACGCTCTGCCCCTTGTACTGCTCCTTCGGCGGTGCGATCTCGACCTTGTCGGGGGCGATGGTGGTGCTCACTTGCCAATCCGTTCCGCGGCGGTAGAGACGGCCTCGACGATGTTCCAGTAGCCGGTGCAGCGGCAGATGTTGCCCTGCAGGCCCTTCTTGATCTCGTGCTCGGTCGGGCTCGGGTTGGAGCGCAGCAACGCGGTCGCGCTCATCAGCATGCCCGGCGTGCAGTAGCCGCACTGCAGCGCGTGATGGTCGCTGAACGCCTGCTGCAGCACCGCGAGCTCGTCGCCGTCGGCAAGCCCTTCGACCGTCTCGATCGTCGAGCCGTCGGCCTGCACCGCGAGCACCATGCAGCTCTTCACGAGCGTGCCGTCGACGATCACCGAGCACGCCCCGCAGTTGCCCGTGTCGCAGCCGATGTGGCTGCCGGTCAGATCGAGGTCGTCACGGAGGAAATGGATGAGCAGCTTGCGCGCTTCCACGTGCCGCTCGTACTCCGTGCCGTTGATCGTGACGGTGATGTCCTTCGCCGACGACAGCGATGCCGCGTTCTCGGCCATTAGAGGCCTGATGCGAATCGGCCGCACGCACGGCTGGAGGGCCAGACGCGGCGCGTTTCGGCCGCCTCCGGCTTGGACGTAGGAACCGCTATGCCCCGCGCCGGATGCGACCGAACCGCTTGGTCTGGCCCATCCCCGCATGCACGTCTGATCCACATCAAGCCTCTAGCTCCTCTCTGACGCCTGCCGCGCCGCGCGCACGGCGAGGACTTCCGCAAGATGCATCCGGTACTCACTCGACGCGTGCACGTCGGAGGGCGGGAGGAGACCGGCGCCGCGAACTGCGTCGCGCACCGCGCCTGCCTCCGCCGAGGCGGGCTGAAGCAGCACAGGCGTCGCGTCGACGCAGCCCAGCGCGATCCGCAGAGAGCCGTTGATGCTCGCTGCCGCGCTCGCGATGCACGTGCCGTCGACGCCGAGCGTCACGGCGGCGAACGCGTCCTGCTTGCCGGCGGGAATCGTGATCTTCGTCAGCAGCTCGCCCGGGCCGACTGCCGTGAGATAGACGCCGAGGAAGAAGTCGTCGGCCGAGACGACCCGCTCGCCGCCCAGGCCGGTGATCGTGAACTGCGCGCCGATCGACACCATCAGCGGCGGCAGGTGGTTCGTCGGGTCGTTCGAGCAGAGATTGCCGCCGATCGTGCCGCGGTTCCGCACCTGGACGTCGGCGATCTGCGCGCACACCTCACCGAGGATCGGGCGTGCTTTCGCCTCGGCCGACGCGACGAGCTCGGTGTACGTCGCCAACGGCCCGATCGACAGCGTGCCGTCGCTTCCGAGCTCGATCCCCTTCAGATCCTCGAGGCCCGAGAGGTCGACGAGCGCATCCGGCGAGGCGGCGCGCGCCTTCATCACGCTGATGATCGTCTGGCCGCCGGCGAGGGCGCGGGCGCCGTCGTTCTCCGACAGGATCGCCAGCGCCTGGGCGACGGACGCCGGCTTCGCGTATTCGACCTCTCTCAGCAGCACGAGAGCGATCCTACGCAGGCCGCTAAAGGAGTTGCAAGTGGGATTTTATTTTTTCCCGGCAAGCGGTTCCGCGTGAATGCGCGATTTCGAGTCGCGCAGCGGGCCGCCGGCGCGCCCGGCACGGGTCGCGAGCATCTCCGCGAGCATCGACAGCGCGGTCTCGGCGGAGGACGCTGCGCCGATGTCGAGACCGGCCGGCCCGGCGATCCGGGCGAGGTCGGCCTCGGCGACGCCCGCCTCGAGCAGCCGCTCCCGCCGGCGCTCCTGATTCCGCCGCGAGCCGAGCGCCCCGATGTAGAACGCCTCGCTCTCGAGCGCTGCCTTCAGCGCGGGCAGGTCGAACTTGTCGTCGTGCGTGAGGACGACGATCGCAGTGCCGGCGTCGGGCCGGACCTGCGCGAAGGCCTCCTCGGGCCAGGCGACGAGGATCTCGTCCGCGCTCGGCAGCCGCTCGGGCGTGGCGAAGCGCGCGCGGGCGTCGGCGACGACCGACGTCCACCCCACGAGCCTCGCCGCGCGGCAGAGCGCCTCGGCGGTGTCGACCGCGCCGTAGACGAAGAGGCGTAGCGCCGGCGCGAAGACGTCGGCGAAGACGGTGAGCCCCTCGTGCTCGATCACGTGGCTCCGCCCGCGGCGCAGCGCGGCGGGCGCGAGCGCCGCCAGCCCGGCCGGCCCGTCCCCCACCGTCGATCCGTCCGCGCGCACCAGCAACTTCGCGCCCAGCCTGATAGGCAGCTCCGCGCCCAGCCTGATAGGCAGCTCCGCGCCGGGGCTCTCTCCCGAGACGACGGTGAGCACGACCGCGCGGCCGTCCTCGTCGAGGACGCGGCGCAACTCGTCGAAGACCGTCACATTCTTGGGGCTCACTCGAGCGGCTCGACGAAGACGTCGATCTCGCCGCCGCACGAGAGGCCGATGCCGATCGCCATGTCGTCGCTGATGCCGTACGTGATCAGGCGCGGCGCCCCGCCGGCGAGCACCTCCTGCGCGGCGAGGTAGACGTCGCCTTCGACGCACCCGCCCGAGACGGATCCGGCGAGCTCACCGCTCTCCGAGACCGCGAGCTTCGAGCCGACGGGGCGCGGCGATGTGCGGCGCGTCGCGACGACCGTGGCGATCGCGACCTTGTCGCCCTTGGCCCGCCAGCGGTCGATCTCCGGCAGCAGCTCCTTCATGGAACAACTGTAACCCCGGGGCCACGACCGGTAAGGGCCACGTCGCTCGTCCTTGCCCAGGTGTGATCCAGCCACAGTCAAGGGCGTGGCTCCCAAATCAGACACTCAGCTAGGGCAGACCCGGGACCATGGTCTTTCTCCCGGGTCTGACCTAGCGCCCGAGATAGGCCTTGCGCAGATCCTCGTCCTCGCGCAGGGCCGCGGCTTTGCCCTCGAGCACGAGGCGGCCGGTGGAGAGGACGTAGCCGCGGTCGGCGATCGAGAGCGAGACGTTCGCGTTCTGCTCGACGATCAACATCGCGACGCCGGCCTCGTGCACCTGCTTGATGATCTCGAAGCTCCGCTCGACGAGGATCGGCGCGAGCCCCATCGACGGCTCGTCCATCAGCAGCAGCTTCGGCTTCGCCATCAGCGCGCGGCCCATCGCGACCATCTGCTGCTCGCCGCCGGAGAGCGTGCCCGCGAGCTGCGAGCGGCGCTCGTAGAGGAGCGGGAAGAGCTCGTAGACCCGCTCGAAGTCCTCTCTCGTGCCACCGTTCTGGAGATAGGCGCCCATCTCGAGGTTCTCGAGCACCGTCATCGGCGCGAACAGCCGGCGGTTCTCGGGGACGATCGCCATGCCCTTCTTGATGCGGTGGCTCGTCGTGCGGCCCGTGACATCCTCGCCGTCGAAGTGCACCGTTCCCTTCTTCGGCTTGACGATGCCGAGGATCGTCTTCAGCGTCGTCGACTTCCCCGAGGCGTTGCCGCCGAGCAGGCACACGAGCTCGCCCGCGTCGACGTGGAGGCTGAGGCCCTGGAGGATGCGGATCGACCCGTATTGCGTGTCGATGCCTTCCAGTGCGAGCAACGGCGTGCTCACTTCGTCGCCGTCGCTTTCGTACCGAGGTACGCCTCGACGACGCGCGGATCGGTCGCGACCTGGTCGAACGAGCCTTCGGCGATCTTGACGCCGTGGTCGAGCGCGATCACGCGGTCGGAGATGCCCTCGACGACATGCATGTCGTGCTCGATCACGAGGATCGTGTAGCCGCCTTCCTCGCGCAGCCGGCCGATCAGCTCGCTCATCTCGTGCGTCTCGACCGGGTTCATGCCGGCCGCGGGCTCGTCGAGCAGCAGCACCGACGGCTTCGTCGCCGTTGCGCGCGCGATCTCGAGTCGCCTGCGGTTCGCGTACGAGAGGCTGTACGCGGGCTGATCCCAGCGGTAGCCCATGAGCCGCTCGCCGAAGAACGCGAGCCGCTCCTTCGCGAGCTCTTCGATCTCGCGCTCCTCGCGGCGCATCCCCGGCGTGCGCAGCATCGAGCGGAAGACGCCGGCGTGCGTGTGACCGTACGCGGCCGCCATCACGTTCTCCTTCACCGACATGTTCAGGAAGAGACGCAGCGTCTGGAACGTGCGCGAGACGCCGCGCCGGCTGATCTGATTCGGCAGGAGGCCGACGATGCTCTGTCCGTCGAGGAGGATCTCGCCCTCGTCCGGCTCGTAGATGCCGGTGATCAGGTTGAAGAGCGTCGTCTTGCCGGCGCCGTTGGGGCCGATCACGCTCACCACCTCGCCCTCGTCGACGTGCAGGTCGAGCTCGGTGAGGACGTTCAGGCCGCCGAACGCAAGGGAGACACCGCGTAGCTCGAGCAGCTTCTTCGCCATCAGACGATCTCCACGCGACGCTCGCCGAGCAATCCGTTCGGGCGCAGGATCATCAGCGCGATCAGCAGCAGGCCGAGGATGATGTAGCGGGTCGCCTCCGGCTTCGGGAGCATGACGTTCTCCCAGACGAATGCGGCGAGGTAGAGCGTCGGAACGAGGAGCACGGTGCGAGGCACGCCGCGCACGAGCGTCAGCACGAGGGCCAGCGCGATCAGGCCGATGTACGAGAAGGGCGCCACCCAGCCGGCGAGGTGCGTGGGAACGAGCACCCAGTGCGCGATCGCGCCGCTCACACCGCCCGCGTGCTCGCCCGCCACCCACGACGTGTCGACCGCGCCGGCGACGGCGTGCGCGGCAAAGCCGAAGGCGACCGTCGACGCGGCGACGATGCCGAGCTTCCGCGAGACGCGGAATGCGACGAGCGCGCCGCCGATCAGCGCGACGTAGAACAGGATGCGCCCCTTCGCCGGGTCGCGCAGAAGCTCAAGCATCGGACTGACGATCAGTGCACCGAGCACGACGCCGTGCATGCTTCCGGAGCCGCCGAGGATCACCATCGTGTAGACGATGATCAGCAGCACGAAGTAGAAGGTCAGCGGGAACACGCTCGCATTCAGCGCAGCGAAGAGGGTCCCGGTGAGCGCTGCGACCGCGGCGCCGAACGAGAAGCTCAGCAGCTTCAGCCAGCTCACGGGCATGCCCATCGACTCGGCCGCCAGCGGGTCCTCGCGCAACGACCGCCAGGCGCGGCCGGTACGGGATCTGTTCACCAAGCGTAGCGCGACGTAGACGACGGCGAACACCGCGAGCGCGATGTAGAAGTACGAGACCGCGAAGACGCCCTGGTGCTGGACGGCGAGGTTGTGACCGAACAGATGGAACGGGTCGACGCGGAGGATGCCGTTCGGCCCACCGGTGACGTTGTGTCCGAACGCGTTGTCGCCGTTCGTCGTCACGGTCTGGAAGAGCTGGAGGAAGAACAGCGTGACGATCGCGAGGTAATCGCCGGTCAACCTTCTCGACGGCAGGCCGAGCAGCAGGCCGAGCAGCGCGCCGAGGATCACGACGACGAGCACGGAGACGAGCGTCGGCAGGTGGACGCCGAACTTATCCGAGTCGAGCATCGCGTAGGCATAGGCGCCGAAGCCGTAGAACGCGACGTACCCGAGGTCGAGCAGCCCACCCCAGCCCACCACGACGTTCAGGCCGAGCGCGAGCAGCATGTAGAGCACGGTGTCGAACGCGACCCGCCGCACGTACCCGCTGCTCTCGACGGCCGGGACGAGCGCCATCAACGCGACGAAGAAGACGAGCCACGCCCACCAGGGCGCGCGGCGGACCCGCTGCTCGATCGTGCCGAGAAGACCGCCGCTGAAGAACTGGCGCTCCGCGTGCCGCGCCACCCACTCGTCCTGGCCGACCGCGGGGCCGTCGGCGGGCAACTGGGAGGAGCGTGGAGTCGAATCGGTCACATCACACCTTGCGGATGTCGGCGCGGCCGAGCAGCCCCTGCGGCCGGAAGATCATGAACGCGATGAGAATCGAGAAGACGATCAGGTCGGACCACTTCGTCGAGATGTAACCCTGCGCGTACGACTCGGCGAAGCCGAGGAGCAGGCCGCCGGCCATCGCGCCGGGGATCGAGCCGATGCCGCCGATCACCGCCGCCGTGAATCCCTTCAGCCCGGCGACGAAGCCGATCGAGACCTGCGTCGGCACGCGCAGCGCGAACAGCACGCCGGCCGCGCCCGCGAGGGCCGAGCCGAGCACGAACGTGAAGACGATCACGCGGTCGATGTCGACGCCCATCATCGTGGCCGCTTCCTGGTCGTACGACGTGGCGCGCATCGCCCTCCCCATCCGCGTCTTGTTGACGAGGAACCAGAGCGCGATCATCAGCACGATCGCCGCGCCGATCGTGATGAGCCGCAGCATCGGCACGCGCACGTTGCCGATGTCGATGCCCTTGAGATAGAGCGAGCCGCCCGACAGCGAGAACGTGTCGTAGTTGCGCGGCGTCGCGCCGAAGAGCAGCTGCATCGAGTTGGCGAGGAAGAAGGAGACGCCGAGCGCGCTGATCAGCGGCGCGATGCGCGGCGCGTTGCGGAGCGGCCGGTACGCGAAGCGCTCGATCACGACGCCGAGGGCGGCGCAGCCGACCATCGCGGCGAGCGTGACGAGGATCAGCAGCGCCCACACCGGCACCACCGGGCTCACCGTCCCGCCGAGGAGCTGCAACGCGCCGAAGCCGATGAAGGAGCCGACCATGAACACGTCGCCGTGGGCGAAGTTCAGCAGCTTCAGGACGCCGTAGACGAGCGTGTAGCCGAGGGCGATCAGCGCATAGACACTGCCGAGAGTCAGCGCGTCGACGGTGAGCTGGATGAAGGTGTCCACGCCGGTGGGGAGACTACTCAGAAATAGCTGCGCGGCCCGGCACGAGCCGGGCCGCTCAGGTGGTTCACGTTGCGACTAGCCGACGAGCTTGTACGAGCCGTTCGACTGGATCTGGAAGATGTAGAACTTCGCGTTCAACGGGTCGTTCGTCTTCGTCGAGAACTTGAAGGTCCCACCGAGGATCCAGTTCTTGATCACGACCTGCTTGACCTTCCGCAGGACGTCCTTCTTGGCCTTCAGAACGCCGTGGTCGGCGGTGCAGGCGAGCTTGATCGCGTTCAGGAGCACCTGAGTTGCCCCGTAGCTCGGCGGCCCGAACGACCCGACCGGCTTGCCGGGGTTGGCCTTCTTCCAGCCGGCGATGATCGCGCTGTCGGCTGCGATGCCCGTGATGTCCGGAGCGAAGTTCGACACGTACGAGCCCGGCACCTTGAATGCCGAGGCGTCGTTCGAGCCGTCTCCGCCGAACACCTTCGCCTTCTTGCTCTGCTCGATCAGCTGCTGCGCGAACGTCTGCGCGTCCGGCGGCTTCTGCGTCGGGAAGAACACGATGTCCGCGTCGCTCGGCACCTTCGTGACGTACGCCGAGTAGTCGGTCGTCGTGTTCGGAGCCGACAGCCGGATCGTCGCGACGCCGGCGGCCTTCAGGGTCGTCTCGACCGCATCCGCGAGACCCACCGAGTACGGCTCCTGGAAGTCGAGCAGCACGACCTTCTTCACGTGCAGGCTCTTGACCATGTAGTTCGCGTCGGTCGGGCCCTGGATGTAGTCGCCCGGGACGACCCGCAGGAACGCGGCTGTCGCCTCACGGGTGGAGCCCTGCGTCAGCGACGTGCGCGTCGCGGACGGCGAGACGTGCACGAGGCCCGCCTGCGCATAGGTCGTGCTCGAGGCCGCAACGGCGCCCGAGGTGGACGGGCCGAGAATCGCGACGACGCTCTTGTCCGCGACGAACTTCTGCGCCAGCGCCTGTGCCGGTGCGGGGCCCTGCTCGACGGGTGTGTCACCGGGAACGATGACGATCTTCAGGCCCAGCTTGGGAGCAAGCGTCTTGACCGCATACTGCGCCCAGCTCATCTGCTCGGTGCCCAGGAAGCCTGCGCCGCCGGTCAGCGGTGTGACGAACCCGATCTTCAGGGTGCTCTTGCAGTTGACCGCGGACGCGGCGGCGGCCGTGTCGCGACCCCCCTGTGCGCTTGCCGCCACGAGTGCCGTGGCCGTGAGTGCGAGAAGCAGGGCTACGCCCTTCTTCATATTCCCTCCCTTGCCTCAGAGATCCTCAGAGATCTATTGGATGGTTCGAACGGTTAAGACTCCGCGGCCGGCCTTCTCGTTAGTCGGCCCGCCGAATGGTGCCGCAACCCTGTGCCTCCAACTCGGGGCGGAGTCTCACACCTCGATCGACAGGGTGTCAATGAATTGATCAAACTTCCAGCGCCTCGACCCAGCCGGCGGTGTCGAGGAACTGCCGGAACCGGATCGCCGTCTCGCCGCGCAGCGTCCAGACGTGGACGAACGGGACGTCGAGGATCTTGCCCGTGCCCTTCGCGACGCCGCGGTAGCGGCCGAGCACGACCACCTGCTCACCCGCCTCGAGGAACTCGTCGGGCTCGGCCGAGAACTCGTCCCACCACTGCTCGTCCAGCGGGTCGAAGATGTTCCGGCGCACGTCGTCGAGACCGTGGTAGATGCCGCCGTGCGGAAGCCCCTGTGCCTGGTGCCACTCGATTGCGGGATCCATGTCGCCGAGGACGCCGTCCAGGTCGCCGCGCGCAAACGCGTCGTACGACCGGCGGACGATGTCGGCGGCTGTCACCGGCACAGCCTAATGCTCGTGCTAGACATAGTCGCCATGAAGTACTGCATGCACGCAAGAGACGTCGCGCCCCAGCCGACAGACGACGCGGCCGAGCCCCGGCACCTGTTCGGCGCCGCGTCCGGCTGCAACGAGTTCGAGCAGCGCCTGTTGCGCTTCGAGCAGCGCTCCGACAACCGCAGCGACGACGATCGCGACGAGGTGCTGTACGTCCTCTCCGGCAGCGGATCGGCGACGATCGCCGGAGAGCGTCACACCCTGGCGCCGGGCACTGCTGCGTACGTCGCGCGCGGCACCGACTGGCAGGTGGGGGAGGCCGACGACCTGCTCGTCCTCTCGGTGCTCGTGACCGAGCCGCTGCCGACGCAGGGCACGACACATGCCGTTCTCGATCTCGCCGCGGAGGAGACGAAGGGCGCGACCGCGGGCCGGCAGTTCCGCCTCCTCTCGACGCCCGCGATCGGCTGCGCCTCCGTGACGCAGTTCGTGGGCTACATCCCCGTCGGGCGCGCGCCGGACCATTTCCACACGTACGACGAGGTGGTCTACGTGCTCGAAGGGGAGGGCGAACTGCACATCGACGGCGAGTCCGCGCCTCTGCAGGCGGGCTCGTGCATCCACTTTCCCGCCCGGCTCGTGCACTCGCTCGAGAACTCGGGCCCCGGCGTGATGCAGGTGCTCGGCGTGTTCCGCCCTGCGGGCTCGCCGGCGGAGGCCTACTACCCGGACGGAACCGCAGCCGCCGTACCCCAGGAGGATTGAGAGCCATGCCGAGAATCGAGCGCACCGCCGAGCTCGTGTGGGAGGGAAATCTCGCGCGCGGCGCCGGCACGATCGGCGCCGGCAGCGGCGCGTTCGCCGGCCTCGGCTACTCGCTGCCGACGCGAATCGGGCAGCCGGAGGGCAAGACGAGCCCGGAGGAGCTGCTCGCGGCCGCGCACGGCGGCTGCATCACGATGGGCCTCGCCGGCGAGCTGACCGGAGCGGAGACACCGCCCGGACGGCTCGCGGTCACCTGCCGCATCGTCATGGACGAGGTCGAGGGCGAAGGCCACCAGATCGTCGGCTCGCAGGTCGACATCGTCGCCGACGTCGAGGGGATCGACGACGCGGCGTTCCAGGAGCTCGTCGCCAAGGCCGACGCGAGCTGCCCGTTCTCGACCTTGCTGAAGAAAGCGGGCGTCGCCGTCTCGGTGTCCGCGCGCCTCGCGTCGTGACCTTCGCCGAGCTGGCCGCGGCACGGCGCACGCACAAGGCGTTCGGCCCTGAGCCCGTGCCGCGCGAGACGCTGCTCGAGCTGTTCGACCTCGCGCGGCTCGCGCCGAACCACCACCTGACGCAACCGTGGCGCTTCCGGGTGCTCGGCCCGGAGTCGCTCGCTCGGCTGAAGGAGGCGGCCGGCCCGTCCGAGGCGCAGAAGCTCGACCGGGCGCCGACGCTCGTCGTCGCCTCCGCCGCACTCGGCGGCGAGCTCGTGCAGGACGAAGAGGACGTCTGTGCGACGGCCGCGGCGATCACGCTCGTGCTGCTCGGCGCGACCGAGCGCGGCCTCGCGTCGTACTGGCGGACGCCGGGCGTCCTGCGCACGCCGCGCGGTCGCGAGGCGGCCGGGGTACCGGACGGCGAGCGCGTGCTCGGGCTGATCCACCTCGGCCCGGCCGGTCGCGAGCCGGCCCCGCGCGAGCGCAGCCCGGTCGACGGGTACGTCGAGTTCCTTTTGTAGCGGTTCCGTACAGGATCCGGGATCGTCCAGGGGGATGCCGGATAGCCGTGAGCACCGCCTCGGACGAGTCTGTGGTCGACACGTACCGACCATCTGAGAGGGAACCATGACCGAGACCACCGAATCGATTCGCACGACCGTGGCCGAGCCGCGCCGCCTGTCGCGTGCGCGTGACCGCCGCTGGCTCGGCGGCGTCTGCTCCGGGCTGGGCCGCTATTTCGACCTCAACCCGATGATCTACCGCATCGGCTTCATCGCGCTGGCGCTCGCCGGCGGCACGGGGATCCTCCTCTACGTCGCCGCATGGCTCGTGATGCCGGACGAAGGGGTCGAGGACTCGATCGCCGCCGAGGCGATCAAGAGCCACCGCGAGCGGCCGTGGCTGCTCGTCGGGGTCGGGCTGCTCGGCTTCGCCGCGATCCTCGGGCTCTCCTCGGCGCGCGTCTGGCCGAGCCCCGGCAACCTGTGGGTCGCGGCTGCGCTCGGCGGCGCTGCACTCGTCTGGTGGCAGGTGGGCAAGCGCGACCGGCCTTCGACGTCCGCCGTCGGTGCGGACGAGGCCGCGCCGCGCGTTCGTCGCCGCTCGCTCGGGGCGCCGGCCGCCGGCGCGCTGATCGCCGGCCTCGGCATCGTCGGCCTGATCGACGTTGCCACGGGCTGGCACCTCGACTGGAGAATCGTCCTCGCCGCGGCAGCGGTCGTGCTCGGCGCCACCGTTGCGGCGGGCGCGGCGACGGGTCACGCCGTCGGCTCCGTCGTGGCGCTCGGCGTCGCCGTGCTCGCGGCGCTCGCGCTGGCGGCCGTCGTCCGCGTGCCGCTCTTCGCCGGCGTCGGCGACCGGGTCGCTCATCCGGCCTCGTTCGCGGCGCTCGACACCCGCTACGAGCAGGGCATCGGGAACCTCGACGTCCAGCTGGGCGACGTCGCGTTTCCGGCCGGCGAGACGCACGTGAAGGCGACACTCGGGATCGGCGACCTCGTCGTGCACGTTCCCCGCGCCGTGACCGTCGAGGTCGTCGGTCGCGCGGGCGCCGGCCAGATCGACCTGTTCGGCGTGAGACACGACGGCACGTCCGTGCGCGACCGCGTCACGAGTGCCGGCACCGACCCGGCGCGGGTGCTCGTGCTCGACGCGCGCGTCGGCCTCGGCCAGGTCGAGGTAGCGCGCGGGTGAGCGTTCGCCCGCTTCGGCTTCCGGTTGCGCTCCCACGCGTCACGCGCGTGGAGCGCAACCGTGTGCTCGCGGGCGTGTGCAGCGGCATCGGCGACGCGCTCGCGATCGACCCGACGCTCGTGCGCCTCGCATTCGCGCTGCTCGCGTTCGCGAGCGGCGCGGGCCTCGTCGCGTACGTGGGCGCATGGGCGCTGCTGCCGGCGCCCGGCGCGGCGGCTCCGCCGCGCCGCCGCCGGATCCTCGGCACCGTGCTCCTCGTCTGGTCGGCAATTCTCGCCCTGCGCGGGCTCGGGCTCGCCGACGCCGTCGTCTGGCCGCTCGCCTTCATCGCCGCAGGCGCCGCGCTCACGACCGGAAAGACGACGCTCGGGCTCGACGCGAAGACCGCGCGGATCACCGCAATCGCGCTGACCGGTGTGGGGCTCGTGCTCTTCGTCACCGGCAACACGCACGGCCGCGCGACGACGCTGCTCGCACCGGGCGCCGTGGCGGCAGCACTGATGCTCGTGCTCGGGCCGTGGGCCTGGCGGCTCGCGCGCGAGCGTGACACGGAGCGCGCCGAGCGGATTCGCACGCAGGAGCGCGCCGACTTCGCCGCGCGCGTGCACGACTCGGTGCTGCAGACGCTGGCGCTGATCCAGCGCAACCCGGAGGACACGCGCCGCGTCGCGACGCTCGCGCGCCGGCAGGAGCGCGAGCTTCGCACGCTGCTCTACCCCGACCGGGAGCCGGCGGCCGGCGGGACGCTTGCCGACGCGGTCGAGACCGCCGCCGCGGAGATCGAGGAGCTGCACGGCGTGCGGATCGACGTCGTGCGCACCGGCGACGCGCCGCTCGACAAGCGGACCCGCGTGCTCGTGCTCGCAGCGCGCGAGGCGATGACGAACGCGGCAAAGCACTCAGGTATCGGCGAGGTGTCGGTGTTCCTCGAAGCAGCTCCCGGCCGCGTCGCGCTCTACGTACGCGACCGGGGCGCCGGCTTCGACCCTCAGGCGGTGGCGGCCGACCGGCGCGGCATCTCCGACTCGATCCTGGGCAGGATGGAGCGCGTGGGCGGAGCCGCGACCATCGTCTCGTCGCCCGGCGAGGGAACCGACGTGGAACTGGAGCTCGCATGAGCATCCCCCTGCGCCGCGTCGTGCTCGTCGACGACCACGATCTCTTCCGCGCCGGCGTCCGCGCCGAGCTCGGCTCGACGGTCGAGGTCGTCGGCGAGGCGGCCTCGGTGCTCGAGGCCGTGCCGCTGATCAAGCAGCTCGACCCCGACGTCGTGTTGCTCGACGTGCATCTCCCCGACGGCGGGGGCCACGCGGTGATCGCGCAGGTCGCGCCGGAACGGCCGGGCGTGCGCTTCCTCGCGCTGTCGGTCTCCGACGCGGCCGAGGACGTGATCGACGTCATTCGCGCCGGCGCGCGCGGCTATGTCACGAAGACGATCTCGGGCGCCGAGCTGACCGAGGCGATCCACCGGACCGCCGACGGCGATGCGGTGTTCTCACCGCGGCTCGCCGGCTTCGTGCTCGACGCGTTCCGCAGCGGCGACGCGGCCTCCGACGCGGAGCTCGACCAGCTCACGCCGCGCGAGCGCGAGGTGCTGCAGCTGATCGCGCGCGGCTACAAGTACAAGGAGATCGCGGCGCGCCTGCATCTCTCGGCGCGGACGGTCGAGTCGCACGTGTCGGCAGTGCTGCGCAAGCTCCAGCTCTCGAGCCGCCACGAGCTGACCCGCTGGGCGGCGGAGCGCAGACTGATCTAGCTTTTTTCGAGTGCATCCTCGGGGACGAGCAGGCCGAGGCCCTCCGCGACGCGGTGGCTGTAGTCGGCGTCGCACTTCGCGAAGAGCCCGACCGTCCGCTCCTGGACGTGGCGGTCGCACTGCCCGAGCAGGTCGATCATGTTGCGGACGAGGTCGTCGCGCTCCCAATCGGGCATCGTGCGGTAGCGCTCGCCCGCCTGCTGGAAGTCGTTGGTCCGCTCGATCGTCGCGCGGGTCAGCCGCCCGCTGATCTCCGGCTCGTAAGCCGGGCCGGGCGGCGGCGCCTCGGCGAGTCCGCCGATCGAGTTCGGCTCGTAGTTGACGAGCGGGTTGCCGCCGCGCGCGTCGACCTGGAACGACATCTGGCCGCCCTCCTGATTCGTCGCCGGCCGGGCGAGCGGGGCGTTCACCGGCAGCTGGAGGTAGTTCGGGCCAACGCGGTAGCGCTGCGTGTCCGAGTACGAGAACGTGCGCCCGACGAGCATCTTGTCGTCGCTGAACTCGAGGCCGTCGACTAACACGCCGGTGCCGAAGGCGGCCTGCTCGCTCTCGTTGTGGAAGTTCTCGACGTTGCGGTTCAGCGTCATCATCCCGACGGGCCGCAGCGGAAACTCGTCCTCCGACCACGTCTTCGTGTCGTCGAGCGGGTCGAAGTCGAGCTCGGGGTGCTCGTCGTCGCTCATGATCTGGACGTTCAGCTCCCAACGCGGGCACTCGCCGCGCTCGATCGCCTCGAAGAGATCCTCCGACGCGTGGCCGAGGTTCGTGGCCTGGATCTCGTCCGCCTGCGCCTGCGTCAGGGACTCGATCCCCTGCTGCGACTTCCAGTGGTACTTGACGAGGACGCCCTCGCCGCGGGCGTTCACCATCTTGTACGTGTTGACGCCGAAGCCGTCCATCGTCCGGAAGTTCTTCGGGATGCCGCGCGGGCTGAAGAGCCACGTGAGCATGTGCATCGACTCCGGCGTCAGGCTCATGAAGTCGAAGATCCGGTTCGGCATCTGCCGGAAGCTGACCGGATCGGGCTTCAGCGCGTGGATGACGTCGGGGAACTTGATCGCGTCGCGGATGAAGAACACCGGCAGGTTGTTGCCGACGAGATCCCAGTTGCCATCTTCTGTCTTGAACTTGACGGCGAACCCTCGCGGGTCGCGCGCGGCCTCCGAGGAGTCGCGGCCGCCGATCACCGTCGAGAAGCGGACGACGACGGGCGTCTGCTTGCCCTTCTCCTGGAACAGCTTGGCGCGTGTGTACGTCGAGGCGGGCTCGTCGCCGATCGTGCCGTAGGCCTCGAAGACGCCGTGCGAGACGAATCCGCGCGCGTGGACGACGCGCTCCGGGATCCGCTCGCGGTCGAAGTGGCTGATCTTCTCGAGGAAGTGGTAGTTCTCAAGCGTCGCCGGGCCACGAGAGCCCACGGTGCGCTGGTGCTGGTTGTCGTACACCGGATGGCCCTGGCGCGTCGTCAAGTCACGTGCGCCGGCCTTGTCCCCGTTCTCGCTCATGGCGGCCCTTTCTCTGTTCGACCTCGTCAACGCATCCTACCGCGGTTCGCTACGCTCGAACGATGGCCGAGCTCCCGTCATCGACCTCGTTCGAGGTGGAGTGCCCGCACTGCCACACGGCGTTCTCGGCAGAGCCGATCGAAGGCACGGCGGCCCGCTACCGCGGCTTCAAGTGCCCGCACTGCAAGCTGTTCGTCCCGTACCAGCGCGCCGCGGACCGCGATCTGCTCGAGCCGCCGGCGCACGACGCCACTGCCGAGTAACTAGCTCGCCGCGTCGCGGAGCGCCTGCGCCTCGGGCAGGTGCTCGAGCTTCTTCAGCGTGTTGTTCTCGATCTGGCGAATGCGCTCGCGCGTGACGCCGAAGGCGCGGCCGACTTCCTCGAGCGTGCGCGGCGGGCCGCCGTAGAGGCCGAAACGGAGCTCGATCACCTGGCGCTCGCGCTCGGGTAGCGCGCCGAGCGCCATCTCGATGTCCTCGCGGCGGAGCGACAGCTGCGCGGTGTCGAAGGGCGACTCGGCCGCCTCGTCCTGCACGAAGTCGCCGAGTGCCGAGTCCTCCTCCTCGCCGATCGGCTTCTCGAGCGAGACGGGCAGCTGCGCCATGCGCAGGATCTCGCTCACCTCCTCCGGCGTCATCTCGAGCTCCTCGGCGATCTCCTCCGCGTTCGGCTCGCGGCCGAGACGCTGGACGAGCTGGCGCTCGATGTGCACGACCTTGTTCAGCTTCTCGACCATGTGCACGGGAATGCGAATCGTGCGGGCCTTGTCGGCGATCGCGCGGGTGACCGCCTGGCGGATCCACCACGTCGCGTACGTCGAGAACTTGTAGCCCTTGCGGTAGTCGAACTTCTCCACGGCGCGGATCAGGCCGAGCGAGCCCTCCTGGATCAGGTCGAGGAACGAGAGGCCGCGGCCGAGGTACCCCTTGGCGATCGAGACGACGAGGCGCAGATTGGCCTCCGTCATCTGCGCCTTCGCCATCATGTCGCCGCGCTCGATGCGCTTCGCGATCGTGACCTCCTGGTCGGCCGTGAGGAGCGACACCTTGCCGATCTCGCGCAGGTAGAGGCGCAGCGAGTCGAGCGACGGCTCGACGGAGAGGTCGAGCTTCGGTGCGGCGACGGGCTTGTCGTCCTCCGGCACCGGCTGTTCGTGCGGCGGCGTCTTGTGCTGCTCACCTTCGACGAGCTCGATGTTGTGCTCGATCAGGTGCGTGTAGAAGTCCTCGACCTGCTCCTTCGTGAGCTCGACCTCTTCGAGACCGGTGACGATCTCGTCGTAGGTGAGGAAGCCCTTCTCCTGTCCGTCGGTGACGAGCTTCTGGAGCTCTTCGACTTCGGGGAGCGGCGAGACTTCGACGGTGAGCAAGTTGGCGACCTCCGGCTAGTCGTGACGACATGGCAGAGCGACGACGAACGAACCAGTCACTGCGAAGCCGGGAACCCCCAGGTTCCGGCCCTCCCTCCGAACCCGCCGGATCTTAGTGAGCCGTCACAGGTTCGTAAAGAAAAGTTCACACGTCACGAAGTACGTGCCACGAGCTCGCCGACGGGATCGCCCAGACTGTTGCGTAGAGGCAACTCGGCGAGGTCGGGCAACTCGACCCCGAGCGGCGCCAGAAAGACCGCGAGCGCGGGGCCGAGCGGGCGGGTTGCACCGTCCTCGGCCTTGAGGGCGATCCCGATGCCGCCGGGGCCGCCGGCACAGAGCAGGCCCTCCGCCCCGACCTTCGCGAACCAGTCGGCCGCCCCACGCATGAACGGGAGGTCGACGTGGTCGGGGCCGCCGACGAGGTCGGGATGCGCGCGCATCGCGTCGGCGATCCGCCGGCCCCCGGGCAGGGACTCGAAGCGGGAGAACGAGTAGGCCATGCGCTCCAGCGGCATCGCGAACGTCAGGACGCCGCAGCCGTCCACGCCCGCGGGGAGCTCGGTGGGATCGACGTCCGCGGCCTCGGCGTGCGCCGCGCGGCAGGCCTCCTGCACCGGGTGGCCGTCGCGGGTGTAGCCCCGCGGATCCCAGCCGCGGGCGTGGCACAGCGCGAGCATGCCGGCGTGCTTGCCCGAGCAGTTGTGGAAGACGCGCTCCGCGGGGCGGCCGTCCTGGAGCCCGAGCTCGAGGTCGTTCTCGGTGGCCGGCGCCTTGGCGAGGAGGGCGCGGACGGCGGCGATCTGGTCGGCCGTCGCTCCATGCGACGCCGAGGCGATCGCGAGGTCGCGGTCGTCGAGGTCGTCGCGGGCGCGCGAGAGCGGCAGGGCCTGGATCGGCTTCGACGACGACCGCATGTAGGCGACGAGCCCTCCGTCGCCTGCCTCGGCGACCACCGCGCCGTCGCGAACCGCGACCGCGTGCACGCGGTGCCGCGCCTCGACGATCCCGTTGCGCCGGACCTCCACGACGATCGCGTCCACCCGGGCAGCCTACGCGCGCACCCGCGAGTCGCGGCCGGGCGGATCGCTTCGGGCAGACTGGTCGTCGTGCCGGCGCGGGAACCCGATGCGAAGGTCGTGCTCGTCACCGGGTGCTCGTCGGGGATCGGCAGGGCGACCGCCCTACGCCTCGTCCGTGAGGGGCACATCGTCTACGCGACGGCGCGACGCGCCGACAGCCTCGCAGAGCTCGCGGCGGCGGGCTGCGACACGCTCGCGCTCGACGTCACCGACGAGGCGTCCCGGCAGGCGGCGGTGCTTGCGGTCGAGGCCGCCCACGGCGCCGTCGGCGTGCTGGTCAACAACGCCGGCTACAGCCAATCCGGCGCGCTCGAGACGCTGCCGCTCGATCTGTTCCGGGCGCAGCTCGAGACGAACGTCGTCGGCCTTCTGCGGATGAGCCAGCTCGTGCTGCCGGCCATGCGCGCGGGACGCCAGGGCACGATCGTGAACGTCGGCTCGATGGGCGGGCGCCTGAGCTTCCCGGGGGGCGGCGCCTACCACGCCTCGAAGTACGCCGTCGAGGCGCTCTCTGACGTGCTCCGCTTCGAAGTGGGGGGTCAGGGCGTCGACGTGGTGCTGATCGAGCCGGGCATCATCCGAACCGGCTTCGTCGACGCGGTCGCCGAACGGATGCCGGTGGCCGACGACGACTACGCAGCCTTCAACGCGGGCGTCTCGGCAGCCACACGCGGGGTCTACGAGCGCGGGCTGCTCGCCCGGCTCGGCGGCACGCCCGACGACGTCGCAGCGGTGATCGCCCGCGCCGTCGCCGCACGGCGCCCGCACACCCGCTACCCGGTGACGGCGTCCGCTCGGCTGATGATGGGCCTGCGGGGCATCGTGTCCGACCGCATCTGGGACCGGGTGGTCGCGGGCAGCTTCCCGCGTCCGGGCTGAGCCGCAGGTGCGTGCGATGACCGAGGGCGACGAGTACGGCCTCGCCGCGGCCTTCTACCGGCGAGCGGTGGATGCGTAGGCCTCGCTTCCTCGCCGGCGGCCTGTGGCGCCACGCCGACTTCATGAAGCTCTGGACCGGCCAGTCGATCAGCGAGCTCGGCTCGCAGGTCTCGGGGCTCGCGATCCCGTGGATCGCCGCCGTCGGCCTGCACGCGAGCCCGATCGCGTTCTCGATCCTCGGGATGCTCGGCTTCCTTCCGTTCATCCTCTTTGCGCTGCCCGCCGGCGTCTGGGTCGACCGGCTGCGCCGCCGCCCGATCCTGATCGGCGGGGACGCGGCCCGCGCCGTGCTGCTCGCGATCATCCCGATCCTGTGGGCGTTCGGCGCGCTGCACATGTGGCAGCTGCTCGTCCTCCAGTTCGTAATCGGGATCTTCACGGTCTTCTTCGACGTCGCGTACCAGTCGTATCTCCCCGCGCTCGTCGACCGGGAGGAGCTGATCGACGGCAACTCGAAGCTCCAGCTCACCGTCTCGATCGCGCAGGTCGCAGGGCCGAGCGCCGCAGGCGGGCTGATCGCCGCGCTGACCGCTCCCTACGCGATTGCGCTCGACGCGGTGAGCTTCGTCGTCTCGGCGCTCTTCATGCTCCGCATCCGCAAACCGGAGTCCGTCCCGGAGCGGGCGGAGGGCGCGCCGAAGCCGAAGATGTGGCCGGAGGTCAAGGAAGGCCTGCGCTGGGTCGTCGGGCACCCGTGGCTCCGCCCGATCGCCACGTGCACGGGTACGTCCAACTTCTTCGGGACGATCACGTTCGCGATCGCGCTCCTCTACCTCACGCGCTCGCTGCACCTCTCCGCCTTCGAGGTCGGCGTCGTCTTCGGCGTCGGCTCGGTCGGCTCGGTCGTCGCCGCCCTCGTCGCGAACCGCATGCAGCAAGCGCTTGGTGTCGGCCGCGCGATCCTCCTCCCGATCGTGGTCGCACAGGTCGGGCTGCTCGCCTATCCCCTCGCGCCGCGCTCGTTCCCGCTCCCGGTGTTGATCGCCGGCAACCTGCTCTTCGGGTTCGGTGCGGTCGCGTACAACATCGCGCAGGTGAGCCTGCGCCAGGCGATCACGCCCGAGCGGCTCCAGGGGCGGATGAACGCCGCGATGCGCTGGATCGTCTGGGGCACGATTCCCCTCGGCACGATGGCCGGCGGCGGAATCGCAACGGCGTGGGGCCTGCGCACGGCGCTCTGGGTCGGCGCGATCGGCGGCCTCTTCACCTTCCTCCCGATCGCGCTCAGCTCCGTGCGCTCGATCCGCGAGCTGCCGGGGCCGGCGGCCGAGCCCGGGTTCTCGTCAGAGCCCCCGCTCGGCGCTACGGTCGTGATGGATGCCTGAGCTGCCCGAGATGGAGGCTTGGCGACGCGCCCTGAACGACCCCCTGTCGGCCTTCCCGATCGTGAAGGCGGGCCCGGCGCACATCGCGACGCTGAAGACCTTCGACCCGCCGCTCGCGGCACTCGAGGGCCGGAAGCTGAGCGGAGCGAAGCGCCGCGGCAAGCGGCTCCTCTTCCCCACCGAGGACGGCGAGCTCGTGTTGCTCGTGCACCTGATGACCTCCGGGCGCCTGAAGCTGCTCGCCGCCGGGGAGACGGGCCCGAAAACACCTGCCTTCTCGCTCGGCTTCGAGGGCGGCTCGAAGCTCGTGCTCACCGAAGCGGCAAAGAAGAAGCGCGCCGGCGTCTGGCTGCTCACCCCGGAGGCGGCGGCGGCGGAGCTCGACCACCTCGGCCCGGAGGCGCTCGGGCTCGGCGCCGAGCAGCTGGGCGAGATCATGCGCCGTGAAGCGCGGAGGCTCCATCCGCTGCTGCGCAACCAGAAGGCGATCGCCGGCATCGGCCGCGCCTGGGCGAACGAGATCCTGCACGCGGCGAAGCTCTCGCCTTACGCGCTCTCGACCGAGCTGACGGACGAGCACATTGAGCGGCTCGCCACGGCCATGGACGAGGAGCTGCGGCGCGGCCTCGCGCTGCGCGAGGCGGGCACGAAGGACGAGCGCACCTACCGGGTGCACAACCGCCTCGGCGAGCCCTGCCACGTCTGCGGGACGCCGCTCGCGCAGGTCGATTTCGAGGAGCACACGATCTACTACTGCCCGGCCTGCCAGACCGGCGGGCGCGTGCTGAAGGATCGCCGCCTTTCGCGCCTGCTGCGGTAGCGATAGGCTCGGGCCATGGCCACGGTCGCAGACCTGATGACGAAGGACGTCCTGACCGTCGAGCCGTCGGACACGATCGGCGAGGCGGCGGAGAAGATGCACGACGCGAACGTCGGCGCGGTCGTCGTGGTCGAGGACATGGTGCGCATCGTCGGGATCGTCACCGAGCGCGACCTGCTGCGGGCCGTGGCGCAACGTGCCCGGGCCGCCGAGGCACGGGTGCGGCAGTGGATGACCGCCGATCCGCTGACGATCACGCCCGAGACGTCGATCGAGGAAGCCGCGAACATCATGTTCGACAACAATTTCCGGCACCTGCCTGTCGTCAAGGACGGCCGCCCACTCGGCATCGTCAGCCTGCGCGTCCTCTCGCGCTGGGCGTTCGACCGCTCGAAGTAAGCCCGCCCGGAGGAAGTGTGTCCGTCGGACCGCCTCGCTAGGGTCCCCCAGCGTGATCCGGTTGTTCCCAGAGCGCGGCGGCTGGCTCGAGGTCGTCTGCGGGCCGATGTTCAGCGGCAAGAGCGAGGAGCTCATCCGCCGGCTGCGGCGCGCCGAGATCGCCGGCCAGCGGGCGCTGATCGTCAAGCCGCAGATCGACAACCGCTACGACATCGGCCACGTGGTCAGCCACGCCGGCGCGAAGATGCGCGCGGTCGCGGTGTCGCGCCCGGAGGAGATCCCGGGTCTCGCGGACGGCTACGACGCGGTCGGCATCGACGAGGTGCAGTTCTTCGCGCCCGAGATCGTGCTCGTGATCGACATCCTCGTCGCGCGAGGCACCCGCGTCGTCGTCGCCGGGCTCGACCAGGACTTCCGCGGCCGCCCGTTCGGCGCGATGCCCGAGCTGCTCTGCCGCGCGGAGCTCGTCGACAAGCTGCAGGCGGTCTGCCATCGCTGCGCCGGGCCGGCGACGATGACGCAGCGGCTCGTCGACGGCTACCCGGCTCCGGCAGACGGCGCGACGATCGTCGTCGGCGCCCTCGACTCGTACGAGGCACGCTGCCGCTCCTGCCACGAGATCGCCGAGCCGGCACTCGCGGCCAGCCAGTACCACAGCGCCTAGAGGAGCTAGCCGAGCGCGATCGTCAGGGTGCCGTCCTCGACCTCAACGGTGCGCCCGAGGAACTCGATCAGGCGAACGGCGACGGCCGCGCCGAGGTCGCGTAGCTCCACCCCGAGCACCACGGCCGCCGACGAGGCGGTGATCGGCGAGACTTCGATCACCGCGCCGCGGA